>JAHDHM010000271.1:3138-5275 GCA_020631315.1 Acidimicrobiales bacterium | reverse complement strand
CAGCCGACGACCTCGCCGTCGAGCCAGACCGGCTCGTCGCCCATCACGTCGGCGCCCTCACGGCCCTCGACGGTCTCGACCGTCCAGGTGAGCAGCGACCGCTCCGGACCGTTCATCGACACATCGAGCAGGGCGTCACGGCCGATGAAGTCACGACCCATCTGCACGAACCGTCCGAGGTTGGCCTCGAACGGGTCGTAGATCGGGCGGTACTCACGGGCCCACGAACCGAAGCTCTTGTCGAGCCGGAGCGAGTCGAGCGCGGCCGAACCGAACAGGCGGATGCCGAGGTCCTCGCCTTCGGTCATCAGGAGGTCGAAGAGGTAGCGCTGGTAGCTGGCCGGCATCCAGAACTCGTAGCCGAGGTCGCCGGTGAAGGTGACCCGGCCACACAGCACCGGTGCCATGCCGACGGTGAGGCGGCGGAAGTCCATGAAGCGGAACGACTCGGCCGACACGTCTTCGAACGTCAGGCGCTCCAGCAGCTCACGCGACCGAGGACCGGCGATCGACAGGCCACACATCTCGTACGAGTGAGTGCGATACCACACCGCCTCGCCGCCGGCCTCGAGCCACACGGCGATCTGCTGATCGAAGTAGCGCTCGTAGTACCGCTCCGCGATGCCGGAGCCGAACACGAAGAACCGCTCCGCCTGATCGGTGTTGGCGGTGGCACCACCGGTGACGGTCGACAGCGGACCCTCGGCCTCGCCGGTCGCGGGCGCCAGGCAGGCGACGGTGAGGTCGCCGATGAGCTTGCCGTTGTGGTTGGTCATCGGCGTGAGCGCCATACGGTCGGGCTTGGGGATACGCCCCGCCATGATGCGCTCGAGGAAGCCACGAGCACCCGGTCCCTCGAACTCGTACTTGGCGAACCCGGTGGTCTCGATGAGGCCCACGCCGGTGCGGACGGCCTCGACCTCGGCCTTCACCTGATCCCACGAGTTGGAGCGGTACCAGGTGAGCTCCTCGACCGGCTCCTCGCCCTCGGCTTGGAACCACTGCGCCGATTCGAGGCCGAACGCGTTGCCCCAGACTGCGTTGGCGTCCTTGAGCCGGTCCTGGATCGGCGAGGTCTGCAGCGGCCGTGCGGCGGGCAGGAACTCGTTCGGGTACTGGATGCGGAACCGGCGGCCGTAGTTCTCCCGGACCTTGGCATCGGTGTAGCTGAGCGTGGCGAAGTCGCCGTAGCGGCTGACGTCCATGCCCCAGATGTCGAAGCCGGGATCGCCTTCGGTCATCCAGTTGGCGAGCGCCAGGCCCACGCCGCCGCCCTGGGACAGACCGGCCATGACGGCACATGCCGACCAGTAGCCGGGCAGCCCGCGGATGGGACCGAGCAGCGGGTTGCCGTCGGGCGAGAACGTGAACGGACCGTTGACGACCTGGCGGATCCCGGCGTCGGCGAAGATCGGGAAGTGCTGGAAGCCCACCTCGAGGTTGTCGGCGATGTGCTCCAGGTCGGGCGGTAGCAGCTGCTGACCGAAGTTCCACGGTGTCTGCGTCGGCGACCAGGGGATGCCGTTGTGCTCGTACGTGCCGAGCAGGAGGCCGCCACCTTCCTGGCGCATGTAGATCTCGCCGCCGAAGTCGATGCTGTGCAGCACCTCGTGGCCGGTGGCCTTGTTGTACTCGGCGACCTCGGGGATGTCCTCGGTCAGCAGGTACATGTGGGCCATGGCGAGCACGGGCAGCTCGAGGCCGACCATGCGACCGACCTCACGGGCCCACAGGCCGCCGGCATTGACGACGTGCTCGCAGTGGATCACGCCCTTGTCCTCGCCGGTGTCGGTCTCGATGAGGTGCAGGTCCCACCCGCCGTCTGCTGCGCGGGTGATGTTCCGCACCCACGTGTTGCGGTGGACCTTCGCCCCGTTCTGGCGAGCGGCCTTGGCGTAGGCGTGCGTGACGCCCGACGGGTCGACGTGACCCTCGTGTGCGTCGTACATCGCACCGACGAAGTACTCCTCCTCGAAGATCGGGAGCAGCTCCTTGGCCTCGGCGACCGAGATCAGCTCGGTCTCCATGCCGAGGTAGCGACCCTTGGCGTGCGCGTTGCGCAGCCAGTCCATGCGCTGCTCGTTGTCGGCGAGCATCACGCCGCCGGTGATGTGGATGCCGCAGTCCTGGCCGGAGA
>JAHDHM010000271.1:0-3121 GCA_020631315.1 Acidimicrobiales bacterium | reverse complement strand
CTCGATCTCCTTGTACAGCTCGATCGTGTACTGCTGCAGCTTGGCGACGTTCGGGTCGCCGTTGAGCGTGTGCATGCCACCGGCGCTGTGCCAGGTCGAACCAGCGGTCAGCTCGGTGCGTTCGAGCAGCACCGCGTCGGTCCACCCGTTTTTGGTCAGGTGGTAGAGGATCGACGCGCCGACGACGCCGCCGCCGACGACCACGACCTGGGCGTGGGACTGGATGTCTGCCATTGCAGGGCCTTCTTAACTCAAGCGGCCGGCGATGTCGGCCAGGGTGTCGGCCAACCAGTGGCCGAAGGAACGGTCGAAGTGGAGGAGGTAGGCGGGTTGACCCGCGACGTCGTCGCGGACGAGGTCGCACATGACGCCGGCCACCGTCGCACCGAAGCAGGCGCCGGTGGGTGTGAAGTCGTCGGCGAGGTCGATGCTGCAGACCCGGCCGAGGAAGTCACGAGCCGACGGCCCGCTGATGCGGAGCATGCCTCGTCCGTGGGTGAGGTCGACGGTGCGTGCGCCGTCGCCGGCCATCTCGACGAGACGGTCGATCGAACCGAGCGGGCCGATGAGCGTCCACTCGCCGGGACGGCTGCCGGTGACGAGCACGTCGCCGTTCGGCTGGTCGGGCTCGTCGCGTCGGCTGCGGGCGAACCCGACACCGAGACGTTCGGTCGGGTCGTCCGACGGCGTCGCGTGCACCACGAGCTTGGCCGTGGCCGAGACGTCGGTGATGGTCACCGCTCCCCCGGCCGAGTGCACCGTCCCTGAATGAACACTGCACGACGACGCGAAGCTCGGCGAACCGGCGTCGTGCGCAGCAGCGCGGCCTGCTGCCATCTGTTCGGCCGACGTGGCCTCGTCGGTACGACCTCGGGCACCCTCTGGGTCGACGAAGGCGTGATGGTCGTGCACTCGTGCACCGACCCGCTGTCCGTCGGCGAGCAGCACGGTCAGCGCCGTGCCGGGCGCCGAGACCTCAGGAGCGACCTGTGCGAGGCAGATCGACCGGCCCAGCGTCGGTGAGCGGCGTGCCGAGGTGATGCGTCCGAGGATCAGCGGCTTGCCGGCCGAGTCGGTGCCGTCGCCGAGGATCTGTGCAGCCTCTTCGGGCACGATCGAGCCGTCGTCCATCAGCACGGTGACGAGCATGGGCAGGTCGGTGCGCTCGGCGGCCCACGCCAGCTCGGGCTTGCCGACCATGTCGGCCTTGTCGTGCTTCACCAGCGAGCCGATGCCGGCGCTCGGGGCCTTGGTCAGACCGTCGGTGTCCTGACCGACGATGAAGTGGCCCTTCTCGAGGCGGAGCACGCGCTGGGCCTCGATGCCGAAGGGTGCGACACCGAGGTCGCCGCCGGCAGCCATGAGCGCATCCCAGACGTGCTGGCCGTACCCGGAGGGCACGTGGATCTCGTAGCTCAACTCGCCGGTGAAGCCGATGCGCCACAGGACGCAGTCGTCGACGCCGGCGATCGAACCGGTCCGCACGTTCATGTACGGGAAGGCCGATTCGGTGAGGTCGACGTCGGTCAGTCGGGCCAGGAGCTCACGGCTGTTCGGGCCGGCCACGTTGATCGACGTGTAGGCCGTGGTGACCGGTGTGACCGTCACGTCCCAGTCGGGGCGCTCGGTCTGCAGCCAGTTCTCGATCCACTCCCACACCGATGCCGCACCCGATGACGTGGTGGTCATCAGGTAGACGTCGTCGTCGAGGCGGGCGGTGACACCGTCGTCCATGACGATGGCGTCCTCGCCGACCATGACGCCGTAGCGGACGCCGCCGACGGGCAGCTTGCGCCACTTGTTGACGTAGATCAGCTCGAGCAGATCAGGAACGTTCGCACCGACGAGGCGGAGCTTGCCGAGCGGCGTGACGTCGATGATGCCGACGTTCGAGCGCACGTTCGCGGCCTCGGCCTGGGCATCGCCGTAGTGGTCAGGGCGGACCCAGGCTCCGGCGTGCAGCGGCGTGGCGCCGTGGGCCTCGTGCCAGTCCTGGATCGACGATGAGCGATGCGGGGTCAGGTTGAAGCCCGCCAACGCGCCGAGCGAGATCGGCGCGTACGGCGGTCGCCACACGGTGGTGCCGACCTGGCCGAGCGTCTGACCGTGGTGTTCGGCGAGGGTGGCGACGGTGTTGATCGTCTCCAACTTGCCCTGCGACGGACCCATGGTCGCCGTGGTGAACCGCTTGACGAGCTCGACCGAGTCGAACCCCTCCTTCGCCGCAGCCACGAGGTCCTTCGAAGACACGTCCTCGGAGTAGTCGACGATGCCGTGGGTCGACGACCGGAACAGCTCGGGATGCGGGTCCCGGCCGAGCGGAGCCGGCATCGATGCATCCGGCACCTCGGACGTGACCGATCGGTCGGCACGAGCGGTGGCCGCACGCATCTGATTGCGGGCGGTCAGGGCACGCCGAGCGGCCAACAGGCCGACGGCGGCGCCGTGGGCCATCAGCTCGTCGAGGGTGCCGTCGCCGGCCACCCCACCGGTGGCGAGGACCATGCCGTGCGAACGATCGTCGAGCGCTGCGGTCGGGAAGAACCGGGCCGCAGTGGCGTCGTACTCCGGACGGTCGCCGGCCATGTTGAGCAGCGACGTCGGGGCCGTCCATCCGACCGAGGTGACCAGCAGATCGGTCTCGATCTCGCGGCCGTCGCTGAGGGTGACCTTCTCGACCCGGTCCTTGCGGCCCGAGGCCGACACGACCGTCACGCCCTCGCGAGCGTCGACGGTGATGACGCTGACGCCGGCGGACTCGAGATCCGAGGCGACCGCGAGGCCCTCGTCGTTGCCGGTGAAGACCACGGCTCGGCCCGTGGGGGCGACGGCGTGCAGGTGCAGCAGCCGACGCACAGCGGTGCCGAGCATCACGCCGACCATGTCGTTGCCCTCGAACACGTAGGGGCGTTCGATCAGGCCCGGGGCGGCGACCGTGCACTTGGCACGGCACTTGATCAGGCGTTCGACCGGCGCACCGTCGTCGCTCACGCTGTGCCCGTCAAACCCAGAACGCTGGTTGATCGCGACCCAGCCGGCCTCGTACCAACCGGTGACGGTGGCGTCGGTGAGGATCTCGACGCCCGCGGCTTTGGCCTGCTCGATCAGACGGGTCGCCATG
>JAHDHM010000270.1:4634-5297 GCA_020631315.1 Acidimicrobiales bacterium | reverse complement strand
GAATCAGAACACGGCGTGAAACCCACGGCGGGCGCGGGTCAGCGGTTGGCGCGAGTGGCTACCGTCGGCTGCTGATGACTGCGCTCGCCCGTGGGGTTCGCCGGCTCGCCGGCACGAGGCTCGCACCGGCGTTGGCGGCGATCGGATGCGCCACTGTGCTGCACTTCGCGTTCGGCTCGCCGGCGGCGACCGCCGACGAGGTCGAGTCTGTCCGCACGCCGACTCCCGAGCTGCCGGCGCGGTCATTCGCCTACGACTCGGAGCTGCCCGGTCACCTCAGGATGAACGCGCTGGCAGGCACCGGTGTCGACGACGGCTCGGCGCTCGACGCCGACAACACGCCGGCCGACAACCCGATCACCGATGCCGGAGCGACCCTGGGCAGGGTGCTGTTCTACGAGACGAGGCTGAGCGCAAACGGCACGATCTCGTGCGCGTCATGCCATCAGCAGGACCATGGTTTCTCTGACCCGGCGTTCCGCTCCGAGGGCCTGGCCGGCGGTCGGACCTCGCGTCACTCGATGTCGCTCGTGAACGCCCGCTTCTACGAGCCCGGCACGTTCTTCTGGGACACCCGTGCCGAGACACTCGAAGCGCAGGTGCTCGAGCCGATCCGTGATCCGCTCGAGATGGACATGTCGCCGCAGCAGATGGTCGACACCG
>JAHDHM010000270.1:0-4624 GCA_020631315.1 Acidimicrobiales bacterium | reverse complement strand
GTCGAGGCCCTGCCGTACTACGAATCGCTCTTCGTCGATGCCTTCGGTGACGACGAGGTGACCGCTGACCGGATCTCGAAGGCGTTGGCGCAGTTCGTCCGGTCGATGGTCGCCCTCGATGCTCGCTACGACCAGGGTCGTGCGCTGGTCGACTCGCCACTCGACGACTTCCCGAACTTCACCGAACAGGAGAACCTCGGCAAGCAGGTGTTCTTCACCGGCAACGGTCGTGTGGTCGACGGTCAGGTGTTCGCGTGCGCGAGCTGCCACACGACCGAGGCGATGATCCAGTCGTCTGACGGCGTCGCGAACAACGGGCTCGACTTCGGGGGCGGCGACTTCGGCGCCTTCATGGTGACGAACGACGACGAGGATCTGACCCGGTTCAAGGTCCCGTCGCTGCGCAACGTCGCGTTGAGCGCGCCCTACATGCACGATGCGCGCTTCGGGTCGCTGGAGGCCGTCGTGCGCCACTACAGCGTCGGTGTCCAGCCACATCCGAGCCTGTCGCCACCGCTGCGGACCGAGTCGGGTCAGGTCGTGCGGTTTGAGTTCTCCGAGCAGGAGTCGGCGGCGCTCGTGGCGTTCCTCGAGACGTTGACGGACGAGCGCCTGCTCGGCGAACCCTGGGCCGATCCGTTCACCGGCGACGAGATCGAGTTCGTGCCACCGCAGCAACGTTTCTTCACCCTCGACGAACTCGAGGCGCTCGAGGCCGGCGAGGAGTCTCCGGAGGACGGAGAGAGCATCGATGCGACGGCTGCAGCAACAACGGTCGAGGACCGCCCTTCACCGATCCCGCTCATCGTCGTCACCCTCCTCGTCGCCGGTGGGGCAGGCTGGTGGTACCAGCGCAGCCGACGCCGAGCGGAATCCACATGAGCTACATCACCGATCTCGTCGACGACGACACCATCGAGGCGTACCAGCGTGACGGCGTGGTCGTGCTCCGCGGCGTACTGACCGACTGGGTCGACGTCATGCGTGACGGCGTCGCCCGCAACGTCGCCGAGCCGGGGCCGTACTGGGCCGAGAACGTGCCGGAGGGTCAGCCGGGCAGATTCGTCGACGACTACTGCAACTGGCAGCGCATCCCCGAGTTCGAGCGGGTCGCTCGCGAGTCGGCGCTGCCCGACATCGCCCGACGCCTGATGCGCAGTGAACAGGTGCAGTTCTTCCACGACCACGTGCTCGTGAAGGAGCCGGGGACACCGCGGCCGACGCCGTGGCACTCCGATGCGCCGTACTACCTGGTCGAGGGCATGCAGTCGGTCAGCTTCTGGTCGCCGCTCGACCCGGTCGACGACGCCACGCTGCGAGTGATCGCCGGCTCCCATCGGTGGGAGCGCGACGTGCTGCCGACCCGCTGGCTCTCCGAGCTCGACTTCTACACCGAAGGCGACTGGGAGCCGGTGCCGGATCCCGATGCCGAACCCGACCGGTTCGAGGTCAGGCAGTGGGCGATGGAGCCGGGCGACGTGCTGGCCTTCCACTTCCGCGCTGCGCACGGTGCGCGCGGCAATCCGACCACCACGACGCGTCGAGTGCTGTCGCTGCGGTACGTGGGCGACGACGCCAGGGTCGTCGAACGTCCGGGCCCGACGAGCCCGCCGTTCCCCGGCCACGACATGGCGCCCGGCGACCGCCTCCGCGAGGACTGGTTCCCTTACGTGTGACTCAGGCGGGTCGGTGGGCCTCGACCTGGACGACGGAGCCGAGGCCGGTGTGGCCGGGGCCTTCCTGGACGTCGCGGTCGAACTCCTCACCGCGGTCGATGATCATGCCGGTGAGGTCTCGCCGAAGCTCAGCCAGGCTCATGGTCATCTTCGCCACGCCGGGTCCACCGGTGTCGCGGGGCGCCTGAGCTGGCGTGTAGGCCTCGAGCACGAGTCGCCCGCCCGGCTTCAGCGCAGCTGCGATCGAGTTGTGTACCCGCGTCCGGACCGGCGGTGGGGTGTGGGCGAAGATCGACACGATCACGTCCCATCGGTCCTCGCCGAAGTCGAACGTCATCAGGTCGCCCTGGCGGATGTCCATCTCGACGCCCTTGTCGGCGGCCAGCGCACGGGCCTTGGCGACGCCGGCGTCGGAGATGTCGACCGTGGTGACCCGGTGGCCCTGGCCGGCCAGCCACACGCCGTTGCGCCCCTCACCGTCGGCGAGCACCAACACGTCCATCGGGACTACGGCTTGCCCGTTCGAGGACACAGCGCCGGCGTAGCCGCCGTCGGTGAATGCTGCGGCGACGAGGTCGTTCGGTTCGTGGCCGTAGACGTACTCGTCCGCGCCGTAGCGCCGGTTCCACATCTCGGCGGCGTCGGGCTGGCTCACCGGATGCTCCACTTGGCGGCTTCCTCGACGCCGAACAGCACGACCTCGTCGCCCGCCGTGGTGCTGAACGTCGTCGCCAGCTCTCGGTCGACCTCGGTGCGTTCCAACGTGAGGGCGTCGGTCGGTGCCTCGACGCCCCAGCGGGCCACGCCGTTGCCGGACACGAAGGCGGCGAGGTTGTCGAGCTTGCCGGCACGGAAGAACACCTCGGCAACGACCTCCAGCCCGTAGGCGGCGTTGAACACTCCGGCCTTGGCGGTCGGCCCGTACTTCGCCGTCGTCGGATGGGGTGCTGAGTCGGTGCCGAGCATGAACGCCGGCGCGCCTGACGTGACGGTCTCGACCAGTCGCTCGCGGTCCTCGATCGAGTTGATCACCGGCTTGCAGTACAGGTCGGGTTTCATGCCGTCGGCGAGCAGGTCCGTGCGGTCCCGGGAGATGTGGTGGGGCGTGACGGTCGCGGCGCAGCCGTCGTGCGACGCGACGAAGTCGACGCCGGCGGAGGTCGAGACGTGCTCGACGGTCACGAGCAGTCTCGGCACTCGTTCGCACACGGCCGCCAGCTCGGTCTCGAGGAAGTGGGCTTCCCGATCGAAGATGTCGACGGCGGGATCGGTGGACTCGGCATGGACGAGCAGTCGCACGCCGGCGTCGGCCATGGCCTCGAACAGCTCGAGGTGGTCGAGCATCGACGCGCCGCCCGCCTCGGAGTTCGTCGTGGCGCCTGCGGGGTAATACTTCACCGCAGCGCAGATGCCCTCGTCGTGGGCAGCGACCATGTCGGCGATGTCGATGTCGTGCGAGCAGTACCAGGCCATGAGTGGCCGGAAGTCCGGCGCGTCGGCGGCCACGTGCTCCATGATCCGGCCGTGGTACGCCCGCGCCTCGCCCGACGAGGTGATCGGCGGGACGAGGTTCGGCATGACCATCGCGTAGCGGAACCGGGCTGCGCTGTAGTTGACGACCGCTTCGAGCATCTCGTCGTCGCGCAGGTGCACGTGCCAGTCGTCGGGGCGGGGAATCGTGATCGACGTCATCGCCGTCGTTTCTAGCCGCGTCGCCGAGCGCTTGGTGCCGTCTCAGCCTGGTTGCTGTGTCGTGGGTCGACACAGCAGCGTGCTGCCGCCTTGGGCCACCAACCGGCCGTCCGTGGTCCACACCTCGCCTCGATGCAGGATCACGCCGCCGGTCGCGACCGGGGCCTCAGCGTCGACGAGCAGCCACGGCTCGGAACGTGCGTCGCCGGCGAAACGAGTCGTCAGCTCGATCGTCGGTGCGTACCAGCGTTCGAACACGTCGCTCATCCGATGAGCCGGCCCCACGCACATCCAGCCGAAGATGTCGGTGATCGTGAGCAGACGGCAGGCGTCGGTCCACGGATCGTCGTGGGTCTCGGCATCGACGAAACGGTTCCATGACGCGAGCGCAGGGTCGCCGGGTGGCGTGTTGTCCCAGTCCGAGATCCACTCGAGCGGTCGCTGCTCGACTCGCTTCCAGAACTCGTAGGTCGATCGTTCGATGCCGGCGTCGGCGAACAGCTGGTCCAGGTTCGGCAGCTCGTGCGGTGGCGGAGCGTCAGGCCGGCGAGACGTCTGGTGCTCGATCGCGTCGAGGTCGTCGACACCCCACGCGGTCGCTCGGAGGAGCGATCGGTCGCGCTGGACGAGATCGACTTCGACTGATGTCGCCACCCGGGTCGAGCGAAGGATCCGGCTCCGCACCTCCAGCGGTTCGTAGCGGCCGACGCCGTGGAACTGCACGGAGATCGACGCGGGACGTGCCCGGCCGCATGCTCGCCCGGCCGCACGGAGCGCGATCGACGCGACGTACCCGCCCATCGGACCCCAGATGCCCCACGCCGGCGAGAACTCGGCACCGAACGTCTGGTGCTCGTCGCCCGGTGCGCCGTCGATCGCTGTCAGCTCGGTCGCCACGTGTAGTGCCGTCATGTGATCCCCCGATCGCCCGGGGACCAGTGTCGCCGAGCTGTACCGGGCATCGCTCGGAATTGGACGCCGAGGAGAGACCGCCGGCCGTAGGGTGCCCCGGTGGATCGCTTCGCCTGGATGGCACGGCTCGGACCGTGGCCCTACATCGTGTTCACGGGTGTGGTGTTCGGCAGCGGCGGGCTGATCGCCAAACAGCTGCTCGACGACGGCATGGACGCGTTCTCGATCCTCGCGATCTCGGCGGCGTTCGGCGCTGCGACGGCTGTGCTGCATCTGCGACTCGTGCCGAACGTGGATCAGCTGAAGGCGGGAGCGCTCGTCGGTCTGCTGGCGACCGCGGTGCC
>JAHDHM010000269.1 GCA_020631315.1 Acidimicrobiales bacterium | reverse complement strand
GGCGGCAGCGTTGGGCGCGGGCATGGTGCTGTGGGTACTGCCACTCGCCGACCTCGACGCACGTTCATGGCGACTCGTGCTCCTCGTCCCGATCGTGCTGGTCCCGCTCGCCTGGAGCCTGCATCGGCACCTCCCGGAGTCTCGTTGGTTCGATCCGGAGGCCGAACGGCCGCCGCTGCGTGACCATCGGGCACAGCTGGCCGGGTTGATGCTGTTGGCGTTCGCGTTCCAGCTCTACCTCTCCCCGATCGACCAGTTCCGCAGCGAGTACCTACGCGACGAGCGAGGGTTCGACGCGTGGCAGATCACCCTGTTCGTCACGACGACCGTGACGCCGGGCGGGCTGGGGCTGTTGATCGCCGGTCGCTTGGCCGACGCATTCGGCCGGAAGCTGGTCATCGTGGCGGCAACGGTGGTCGGACTTGGCTCCCTGACGGCCTTCTTCAACGCCACTGGTGTGGCCATGTGGTGTCTGGCCTTGGTCGCCGCAGTGGTGTCGAGCGGCCTCTTGCCGGCGCTCGGTGTGTACCGAGGCGAGCTGTTTCCCTCGAGGATCAGGACCCAGGCTGCGGGGTGGGTCACCATCGCCGCGGTGAGTGGGTCGGTGGTCGGGTTGTTGACCGTGGGTGCCCTCGGCGACCGGTGGGATTCGCTGGGTTCGGTGATCGCAGTCGCCTGGATCGCGCCACTCCTCGGCGCTGCCTTTGCGTGGTGGTGGCTGCCGGAGACGACGGGTCGTCAGCTCGACGAGCTCCACCCGGACGATCACACGTCCGGTTGACCGAGGCCCAGCCAGTCGGAGACTGCTCCGACGATCGCGGCCCGGTGGTCGGCCCGTTTCGGGTCGTGTGCGCCACCGTCGAGCCAGAGCGTCGTCGCCGGGCCTGCGAGGCTCCCGAGGTGGGCATCGAACTCCTCGGGTCGGCCGAACTGATCGTTGTCCCCACTGACGAACAGGCATGGTGCCGTCAGCTCGGGCCAGTGGTCGACTCGGAGCTTGTCCGGCTTGCCTGGCGGGTGCAGCGGATAGCTGAGCAGGACGAGGCCGGCGAGATCCAACCCCTCGGCAGCGGCCATGGATGCGACACGGCCCCCCATGGACCGTCCGCCGGCGACGATCTGGTCGGTGGCGACGCCGAGCTCGTCGGCGAAGTCGTGAACGGCGGCCGCCAACTCACCGATGAGGCGGTCGGCCCGTCCAGGTGACTTCTTGCCGGCGCGCCGGTACTCGAAGTCGTAGCGGCGCACCGCGACTCCGCGCGCACCCAGTGCCTCGTCGAGGTCGATCAGCGTGCGATGGTCGGCGAGGCCTCCGCTGCCCGGCGTCAAGAAGACGCCAGCGGCGCTCACCATCGCTGCTCGACGCGATCGACGATCGCAGCGCCGATCATCAAGGACGCGGTCGCAGCCGGCGACGGTGCGTTGAGGACGTGCACCGCGGCTGCCGACTCGGCAATGGCGAAGTCGTCGACGAGTGCGCCGTCTGGCCGGAGTGCCTGGGCACGGACCCCGGCAGGCGAGTGTTCGAGGTCGTCGGCCTCGAGCTCCGGCACCAGACGTTGGAGCGCCGTGACGAACGCAGCCTTGTTGACCGAACGCCAGACCTCGCCTGCTCCGGTCTTCCAGTACTTGCGGCCGAGCTTCCAGAGGCCGCGGTCGGTGGCGTGCTGCTTGAGCTGCTCGAGCGACACATCGCGCCAGCGGTAGCCCTCGCGTGCCAGAGCGAGCACGGCGTTCGGGCCGGCGTGGACCGAGCCGTCCATCATGCGGGTCAGGTGGACACCGAGGAAGGGGAAGCTCGGGTCGGGCACGGGGTAGATGAGGTTCTTGACGAGGCTGCGGCGCTCACCACGGATCTCGTAGTACTCGCCGCGGAAGGGGACGATGTGTGTGCCGTCATCGGTCGAGTGACTGGTGTCGCTCGCCGCCACGGTGTCGCAGTGCAGGCCACCGCAGTTGATGACGACGTCGCAGTCGAGCGTGCCCTTGCTGGTCGAGACGATGGTGCGACTCGAGCGACGTTCGATGGCATCGACACTGGTCGAGTAGGCGATGTGACCACCAGCGTCGATGATCAGACGGGCCATGGTCCGGCAGACCTCTGCGTAGTCCACGATGCCCGTGGACTCGACGTGCATCGCGGCGATGCCGGCCGCATGCGGCTCCAGCTCGGCGAGCTCATCGAGGTCGATCATGCGCGCCGGCACACCGTTGGCGTCCGAGCGCCGGAACAGTTCGGCGAGGCGGTCGAGCTCGTCGTCCCTGGTGGCCACCACGACCTTGCCGCACACGTCATGTGGAATGTCGTGCTGCTCGCAGAACTCGACCATCGCGCTGCGGCCGGCGACGGCGGTGGTCGCCTTCAGAGAGCCGGGCGCGTAGTACAAACCCGAGTGCAGCACCCCGGAGTTGTGTCCGGTCTGGTGGAGCGCGACCACGGACTCCTTCTCGACCACCACGACCGACAGATCGGGTCGCCGTTCGAGCAGACGCAGTGTGGTCGCGAGGCCGACGATGCCGGCGCCGACCACGACGACATCGGTGCGTTCACCGTCGATGAAGGGATCGTTCGTGCTCATCGCTGCTCCATCGGCTGCGGTGTGTGCTCGGTGCAGGTTTCGGGTCAGGCGTGACTGGAGAGAAGGATGTCACGTGCGGCGTTCAGGCGATTGATCTCCTCCGCCGCTCCGGCTTCGTCGCCGCCATGGTCAGGGTGGGCTTCACGCAGCAGGGTCCTGAAGCGACGCTGGACGGTCCGCTTGGAAAGTGAGTCCGCGCCGAGTCCCATGACCTCCAGCGCCCACTGCAGCGGATCGATCTCGACCATCGTCGGCAGGGAGCCGGAGTCGACGCCGGTCAGCCACGACAAGATGTCGTCGGACGGCCCCGCGGTCCATGACGCGGCCGAGCTGATGAGCGTGAAGAGGGACCGACGTGTCGCGTCCGGCATCTGGCCCACCCGGTAGGCCACGGCCAGCATCTGCGGAAGGGGCGGCGCGTCGGCGGCCAGATCGAGCCGCAGCCGGTCGTCACGGATGACGAGCTGATGCAGCGAACTGGAGAGGCCGATGCGGTCGACCTGGAGGCGGTGACGCAAGACGGGCTGCGGCACACGGCGGCCTGCTCCTAGCTCCCGGAGCAGCCAGTGGAAGTCGTCGGCGAGGTCATCGTCGAGGTGTTCTGCGTACGAGGCGACGATGCCCGCGAGGAGGAGGCCGCCGTAGCCCGGTGTCGGGTCGACCGGGAGATGGCCACCGGAGATCGCCACCCGGCGCGTCGGGGCAGCTGGACGCGAGTGCCAGACCTCGAACTCGGCGACCATCACGAGCAACAACGTACCCGTGGTACCTGCATCGTCCTCACCCTCGGAGGCGCTGATCTGCGCACCGTCAGATCGAGTCGCTGGGGCCGAGCCGCTGCCGGTCCTCAGGGGGATGCTGGCTCTGCCGACGGGGGGAGGGCAGGATCTTCACGTCTGCCCCTGACAGGAGTCGTCGTCATGACGGAACGACAGATCGAACGCCCAGACCGGAACCTCGCGATGGAGCTCGTCCGGACCACGGAGGCGGCTGCCCTGGCGGCCGCCCGTTGGATGGGGCGAGGCGACAAGATCGGCGCTGACGGCGCAGCGGTCGACGCCATGCGCGTGGTCTTGGGGACAGTCCCCATGTCCGGCGTGGTGATCATCGGCGAGGGCGAGAAGGACGAAGCGCCGATGCTCTACAACGGTGAGGAGATCGGCGACGGTACCGGCGCCAAGACCGACATCGCCGTCGACCCGATCGACGGCACGACGCTCACGGCGCTGGGCCGTGGCGGTGCCATCGCAGTGATCGCGGTCTCACCCGCGGGCACGATGTTCGACCCGGGTCCGTGCGTCTACATGGAGAAACTCGCGGCGGGCCCGATGGCCGCCGATGCGATCGACATCAACCGTTCGGCCACCGAGAACGTCGAGGCGGTCGCGGAGGCGCTCTCGAAGGACATCCGCGATGTGACCGTCGTGGTCCTCGATCGTGACCGGCACTCCGACCTCATCACCGAGGTACGTGAGACGGGCGCTCGCATCCGCCTCATTCCCGATGGGGACGTCGCGGGCGCGATCGCCACGGCCGACCAAGCTGCCGGCGCGGATGTCATGATGGGTGTCGGCGGAACACCGGAAGGTGTGATCGCTGCTGCCGCGCTCAAGTGCATGGGCGGCGCGCTGCAGGGCCGGCTGTGGCCTCGCAACGACAGGGAACGCGCGGCCGCCGAAGCCGCCGGCTACGACATCGCGCAGGTTCTCACCGCAGATGACCTCGTGCGCAGCGACGACGTGTTCTTCGCTGCGACCGGCATCACCGACGGCGATCTGCTCCGCGGTGTGCGTTTCAACAGCGGTGGCGCCGTCACGGACAGCCTCGTGATGCGCTCCAAGTCCGGCACCGTGCGCCGGGACACCGCCCAACACAACATGAGCAAGCTGCGTCAGTACTCGGCGATCGACTACTAGCCTCCGGCCACATGGACAGCCTGGAGGAGACCTCGCAGCTGCAGCTCGACTGGTCCAAGCTGGCCCGCGTCGGCACGTCGGAGACGCCGGTGCTGCCGGTCGTGCTCCAGGATCACACCACGGGCGAGGTCCTGTTCGTCGGCTTCACCGACGAAGCCGGTCTCGTCGAATCACAGGAGCTCGGCGAGGTGGTGCTGTTCAGCACCTCCCGCCAGGAGCGATGGCACAAAGGCGCGACGTCCGGCGACACGCTGCGCCTCGTCGAGGCACGTGTCAACTGCGAACAGAACTCTTTGCTCTACTTGGTCGAACGCACCACCGGAGGCGCTTGCCACAGTGTCGGCGCGGATGGCCGACACCGGCCACGGTGCTACTACCGACGCATCGCCGGTGGCGAGCTTCGCTTCGACTGAGACGGCCGAAGCCGCCGTACCTCAGTGTGCGGCAGCGCTGACGCCAGCCGCAGCCAGACGGGTCTGGGCACGCTTCAACGCCGCCTTGGCGTCAGCGTCCCCGTCGTCGGCTGCCACAGCGGCCTCGGCACGAGACCGAGCTTCCTGAGCCCGGGCGACATCGATGTCGGTCGACATCTCGGCAACGTCGGACAGGACCGACACCGAGGCACCGCTGACCTCCACGAATCCGCCGTGCACGGCGAAGGTCACGACGTCACCTTCGGTCGGCCAGATGCGGACTTCGCCGATGTCGAGGGCACCGATGAACGGCGCGTGACCGGGCAGGAAGGCGATGTCACCGTCGAGGGTGCGCGCGAGCACCTGGGTGGCGTCGCCCGACCACAGCACGGTCTCGGGAGAGACGAGTTCGACGTTCAT
>JAHDHM010000268.1:1879-5337 GCA_020631315.1 Acidimicrobiales bacterium | reverse complement strand
CGTCGAGGTCGGGATCGTCGAGCGACCGTTCCGGATACTGGTCCGAGAAGCCGGCGACGGTCAGCAGATGATTCTGGTCCCGTAGCGGCAGGTCGAGCACATGGGCGAGATGCAGCACCATCTCGCGGCTCGGCTTGCTGCGGCCGGACTCGAGGAACGAGAGGTGTCGCTGCGAGACATCGGCAGCGGACGACAGTGCGAGCTGTGAGAGTCGGCGAGCGTCTCGCCAGCGGCGCAGTTCGTCGCCGAAGGTCGTGGCCGGCGGTGTGGTGGCGATGCTCGGTGCCATGTGGCGAGCGTACGGCGACCGGGTAAGCGAGACGATTACCTATGAGGTCAACGCCGCAGGAGTGGCGTAGCAGCGATCAGCGTGGCGAGGCAGCCGAGACTGATCCATGCCGCCACCGTGAGCACGTCGTCGAACGAGTCGGCGGCGCTGATCACCACGAGCGAAGCAGCCACGGCGAGCCGGCCGGAGAAGCTGCCCAGTGACAGGTACGTCGCCCGCTGATGCCGCTCGAGGAGCGGCGCCGACGCCGCAGCGACGATCACCGGACCCGCAGCGGCCTGCGTGCTGCGCAGCGCGATCAGCGGCAGCAGCCACGGCGACACGACCAACGCCATGCCGACGACGATGCACGTCTCGATCGCCGCCAGCAGCGTCAACGCACCTCGGGTGCCGAGCCGCGCCCGCAGCTGGGCCGCCCTCGCAGCGGTGGCGGCGCCGACCAGCGAGATGACGGCGACCAAGAGGCCGACCAACAGTGGAGCCGACCCGGCATCGTCGAGTGGCCGGTCCGTCAGCTCGGTGATCCATGGCGGCATGAGATCGAAGGCCAGGCCCTCGAGGGGCTGTTGCACCGTCATGAACACGAAGACCCACGCGAGCTCAGGGCGGCGTAGCTGTCGCACGGTGGATGCGAACTCGGCGATGGCCGACTCGCGTCGTGCCGCTTCGAAGCCTGCTGACTCAGCGAGATGTTCGCCCGCCGGACTCACCGGTGCCGCAGCGGCAGGTTCCGTCATCGACCACGCGATGGCCCACTGCATCAGGGCTGCACAGAGCAGGGCGACGTACGGCAGCCGCAGGTCGATCAACCCGAGCGCGCCACCGATCAGCGACGCCGCCATGGTCGCGAGGAATGCGTTGCGACTCGCCGTCGCCTCGCGCCGCTCGAACTCGTCGCTACGGCCGAGCGCTTCGAGCGTGTCGAAGTGGAACGACGAGTCGGTGCCGGACAAGCACGCCCAGCCGAGGGCCACGAGGATCTGAGCGGCGGCGAGCGCTGCCACCGACGAACCTGCGATGAGGAACACGATGTTCGACGCCACCCAGGCGGTGGCACCGATCCTGAGCGTGGGGACACGGCCGAATCGGTCGCTGGCCCAGCCCGACGGGACCTCGAGCACCACGACCGCAGCGAAGTAGACGGCGGTCAGCCGCAGCGCGATGTCGAGCTCGACCCGTTCGAGCAGGAAGAGCATCGCCGTCGGAAACGCGAACAGCAGCCGGGCCGCGACCTGGTGCCGTCCGTACAGCACGAGGTTCCGCTCCATCGCGCCGGCTGACTCAGCGCTGGGATCGGGCGTGGCCTCGGCGGACATCGCCCGATCCTGTCACGACGGTGCGACAACGAGCGCGTGACACCGAACAGCGGGGAATGTCAGCCGGGCACGAACTCGTAGCGCCACTCGGCCGGATCGTCGGCATCGTCGTCGAGGACGTAGATGCCGTGCTCGACCGGAACCTCGAGCGGTGGGGGATAAGTGGTGAGTCGGCTCATCGCAGGACCACCGTTGCACGGGATCAGCATCCGCTGACCCGGCTCGAACTCCTGTGGCATCACGTGCCGTCGCCGAGCGTCGCTCGACGGCCGGACGTGGCCTGGAGATGCCAGGTCGCTGCGCCGAGGAGCGCGCCGGCGGAGTTCGTCAGGAGGTCGGCGACGTCGGCTCGGCCGGCGAGGAACAGGGCCTGCGACGTCTCGATGCAGAACGACAGGACGACCAGGCACAACACGGCCCGGCGAGTCGAACGAGCGACCTGTGGCCATGCCCAACCGGCGGGCATGAACAACAGGATGTTGAGCGCGTCGGACACGTCGAAGTGCATGGGGTTCAGTGCGGTGGTCCATGCACGCGTCCACCATCCGAGGCCGCTGATCAGATCACCGGATCCGGTGTAGACGCCTCGGTTCAGCACGGTGAGCAGGGCGATGAACGCCCCGGCGAGGATCGCGGCCGTCCACTTCGTCGGCGTGGAGCGACGACGCGCCATCAGTTCCCCGGCGAGGGGTGCCGCAGCAGCGATGCTGATGCCGAGGAGCAGGACTCGCAGGTCCACAAGGCTCATCACGATGCCGTTCACGCCAACAGGGTGGTGCGTGAACCTGAGAAAAGGGCATCGCCCTCGCTGAGAGGTCGCTGGGAAGCGACTCCCGCGGGACGTGTCAGTCAGCGTGTCGACGGACCGCGTCGATGATGCGACGCATGGCGTCCTCGACCTTCGGGCGAGGGCACGCGACGTTCAGACGCACGTGCCCGTCACCGTCGGCCACGAAGAGGTCCGGTCCTTCGAGCAGCACGTGTGCCTCGGCGGCGAAGAACTGTGTGAGGTTCTCGATGCCGTCGACCCAGGAGCCGAAGTTCACCCACGCGAGGTAGGTGGCGTCGGGCATCGTCAGACTCGCACCCGGCAGCTCCGCGGCGAGCACGTCGGCAACGTACTGCAGGTTGCTGTCCAGGTGGACCCGCAGTGCATCGAGCCACTCGTCACCCTCACGATGCACCGCGGTGGCCGCGGCCAGGCTCAGTGGATTGGTGATGCCGTACTGAAGATCGGCGAAGCGCTCGCCGATCTCGGCGCCGGGGATGATCACCGTCGAGAACATCAGGCCGGCGAGGTTGAACGTCTTGCTGGGGGCCATGCAGGTGATGACCTCGTCGGACGCGGGAAGCACCGACGCCGTCGGCCGATGCGTGATGCCGACTCGGGTCAGATCGGCGTGGATCTCGTCCGACACGATCTGCACGCCATGCCGACGACAGATGTCGCCCATGGCCGTGAGCTCGTCGGGTGTCCACTCGATGCCGTTCGGGTTGTGCGGATGACACAGGAAGAACACGCGGGTCGCCGGATCGGCGGCGACGGCCTCGAACCGCTCGAGGTCGACGGTGGCCCTGCCGTCGAGGTCGGCCATCGCCACGGTGATCAGCTCCACACCGTCATGACGATCCACTGCGTCCTGGAACCAGTGGTAGGCCGGGGTGAGCGTCATCACGTTGTCGCCGGGGGAGCAGATGGCGGCCAGCAGGTCGACGAGGGTGGGCACGACGCCGCGGCCCATCTGCAGGTGCGCATCGTCGAACGTCCAGCCGTAGCGGCGTGCACACCAGCCGGCGAAGACCTTCCGGTACTCGTCGTCTGCGTCGAGGGTGTAGCCGAGGATGCGGCGGTC
>JAHDHM010000268.1:0-1869 GCA_020631315.1 Acidimicrobiales bacterium | reverse complement strand
CGTGCGCGGATCGCCTCGACTGCGACGGGCGGTGCGGCGATGTCCATGTCGGCGACCCACATCGACAGCAGGTCGGCGTCCGGCGGGAGCGTGGCTGCGAACTCGGGATCGAGGAGGAACTCGTCCCACTTGTCGGTGGCGATCGCCGCCGTGCCGTCGCGGGGAATGATCTCGTCGAAGTCGAAGCTCATCGCGCTCATCGTCCCACGCGATGCCGCTCCACGCCTCTTGGTCTCAGGTCAGAAGTCCGACAGCACCGCCATCACGGTGTCCTCTTCCCAACGGCCGTGGGCCATCGGAGGAAGCTCGTCGTGATGGAACCAGCCGGCCGGCGGAGCGTCGGCCGGCAGTTCGGGTCCACACCATGTAGTCGAACGTCAGGTGCCAGCCGCGACGACCTCGGAACGACTGGACGTTCGCGATGGACATCTCGCCGTCCGTCACGCCGAGTTCCGTGAGCGTCCGCTCTGCGGCCTCGTCGGGGTGCTCGTACGGAGCGACCTCGGTGGCGGGCAGCCACCATTCCTCACGATCGGCGTCGTAGCGAACGAGCAGGATGTGCTCGTCACCCCGATCGATCACGAGGTTCACCATCACCTGCACTGCGGGGTCACTCATCGTCTCGTTGCTCCAGTCTGTTCCGGTTGCCGCTGACGGCGGCGCGACGTCGTGTCGGTCTCGGGTCCGAGAGTCGGCGATCGAGCCACGCGAGCTCGGCTGCCAGCATGGATCGACGGCGATCGGCGATGTCGCCGCTGGGGGCGGATCGTCGGCCGGCCTCGATCTCCGCGGCCGTGCGCTCGATCGTCGATCGGCGTTCTCGTAGCAGCTCCGCGACCTCGCGTTCTGGAAGGTCGCCGGTGGCGGCGAGTGCCACATCGAGCGGCGTGGCACCAGATGGCACGTTCGTGAGTGCGTGTCGCAGCAGGCGCCGGTACTCGTCTCGTCCGGCTGCGGTGATGCGGTAGCGGACCGCGCCTCGTTGCGTGTGTTCACCTGTCTCGGTGACCCATCCGCGTCGGGTGAGAGTGTTGAGCACGGAGTAGATGGACCCGTCTTCCAGCTCGAACCACAGGCGGAGGTCACCGTCGAGCGCGCGCCGGATGTCGTAGCCGGACAGCTCGCGCTCTGCGAGCAGCCACAGAACGATCAGCCGGGCCATGTGGATACTCAAACTTGAGTATCAGTGGATGTCAAGTTGGGTATCGCAGCCTGCGAATGTCGCCGTTGCCCGGATGCGCAGCACCTAGCCTGCGGCGATGCTCAGCGACACCGACCGGCGGGCACTTCGTTCCGTCGGTCTGCAGTTCCTCATCAACGGTGTCGTCTTCGCGTCGTTCATCCCGCGGCTGCCCGAGATCCGCGACCGCCTCGACGTCGACCTCGACACCCTCGGGCTGCTGCTGACGTTGGGCTCGCTCGGCGGAATCGTCGGCAGCGCGCTCGTCGGCCGGATGATGGGGCCGCTCGGCACGAAGCGGTCGATGACGATCGGCTCCATCGGTCTCGTCAGCGCGCTGCCCATCGTCGGCTTCGCGGAAGCCCCCTGGGTCTTCTTGATCGCACTGATGGCCATGCAGGGCTTCGACGTCATCACCGACGTCGCCATGAACCTTCAGGGATCATGGCTGAGCGATCGTCGCCACACGCCGGTGATGAACCGGCTGCACGGCCTGTGGAGCCTCGGCACCGTGGCGGGAGGTCTGGTCGCCGCACTCGTCGCCGGCCGGGTGTCGTTGACCACTCACCTGGTGGTCGTCACCGCGATCCTGATGGCGACCGCGATCTACGTGATCCCGGGTCTGCTGTCGGTGGACGAACACGTCGACGAGCCGGCGGCCGACGACGCAGCTACCGCGTCGCGACGTC
>JAHDHM010000267.1 GCA_020631315.1 Acidimicrobiales bacterium | reverse complement strand
TGACGCTCGGCGAAGGCCTTGTCGTTCGCGTCCGTACGGCGACGGCGGCCCGACATGGCTGCATGGATCGCCGCGTGCCACGACGACTTCGCCGCCTCGTTCGGTCCCCACACGACGGTGACGCCGTCCGCGAACTGCAGCTGCGCCCCTTCGAGCGGGCCGAAGGCACGTGCCTCCACGGATCGGATCTTCATCGGCGGACATCCAGGTCGGAGCGGCCGTCGAGGGCGCGCAGTCCGGTCGCGATCACGTCGGCTCGGAGCTCCTCGTCGAGGGATTCGTCGCCGCGGACGCCACGCACGAAGGCACCGCGGACCGAGTTCTCGGCGGCGATGAGCTCGAGGTCGTACCCGAGCCACAGCTTCCGGCGGCGCAGCACCGCATGGTCTGCGTGTTCGACGACGGCGAGGAGCTCGTCGTCGACGAGCGAGACTCCCGGGGAGAGCTCGCCGGTCAGCGTGACCCGGACCAGGCCTCGGGCGGTTGACGTGGCGAGCCGTACCGCGTCCGCGACCGCAGTGGCGTCGCCGCAGCCGGTGACGTCGATCTCGACATCGTCCATCGGACGGTCGCTGACCGAGTACCAGCGTCGACGGACGTGCCCATCGGAACCGACGTCGATCACGACGGCCCCGCCGTCGCCAGGTTCACCGAACGACAGCGGCGCAGGGTTGCCCGGATAGGTGTGATGCGGTGCTTCGCGCCGACGGTGGAAGTGGCCGACGATCGCATGATGCAGGCCGACCTCGGGGATCATCGCCGCGTCGAACGGCGCGTGCGGCTGCTTCGAGCGACCGGCTTCGTCGCGACCCTCGGCCTGGAAGCCGGAGTTCTCCGACCCGTGGAAGAGGGCGACGTGGACGCCAGGTCCGCTGATCGAGGCGGTCTCGAGGAAACCAGGCGTGCCGGTCTGCCGGTGGTGGGCGGCGCCCCAGATCGTGAGCCCGTCAGCCAGAGCGAACGGTTCGAGCTGGCGACCGTCGAACACGTGCACGTGCGGCGCCCAACCGGTCGTGGCCCACACGCTCGATGGTGTGAGGGGGTCGTGGTTGCCGGGTGCGACGAGCACCGGCAGCTCGGCGTCGTTGAGCACGCGCTCGAGGAACCGAGCGGTGTCGGGGTTCGCACGTTCGTGCTCGTAGAGATCGCCGGGGAGGACCAGCGCATCGGCACCGACGCGCTGGGCCAGCGCGATGGTGGTCGTCAGCGCCTGGCGTAGATCGCTCCGACGCAGCCGTCCGATCTCCTCGGGCGCCCAGGTGAACGGCGTGTCGAGGTGGAGGTCCGACAGCGCCACCAGTCGCCAGCCACCCTCGGGGCGTTCGTCTGCCGGCTCGACTGGTTCGGCCTGAGGGAACGATGCTGCGCTGCTCGTGACCACCTCGACCGGTGTGGTGACGGGCAGGTCGAACCCGGCCAGGGTGAGCTGGTCGGGATGCACGGGGATGCCTGAGGCGTCCACCACGGCGTCGTCGGACGGCGCGGCACCTGACGCTGCGGCGTCGGTGTGTTCGGTTCGGCGGGAGGTGTCATCAGCCACTGCCCGCAACGTAGCCAGGGGCTGTGACAGTGCGTGTGACCCCGACGGGTGTTCAGCCGCCGGCGCCGAGCAGTTCGCCGAGTTGCACGGTGGCTTCGAGCTGTTCGTCGCCGCGCAACCAGCCGACCGTCACGTCGTCACCGGTGTCCATCCCTCGCACGCGGGCAACGAGTTCAGCGGCCGATGTGACCGCCTCACCGGCGAAGCGCACGATCACGTCGCCTGCCTCGATGCCGGCGGTCGCCGCACCCTCGCCGGGTGTCACCGACGTCACGAGGGCACCTGCGTCGGTCGAGATCTCGAGCTCGTCCCGAGCACCTTCGGTGAGTTCGTCCACGTCGACCACCGACACACCGAGCAGTGGCCGTGTCGGCACCACACCGGCGGCGAGGGACTCGATGACCGGCAGGGCGTGGTCGATCGCGATCGCGAACCCGATGCCTTCGGCGTCACCGGCGATCGCGGTCGAGATGCCGATCACGTGACCGTCGGCATCGACCAACGGCCCGCCAGAATTGCCCGGATTGATCGCAGCGTCGGTCTGGATGATGTTCGTCAGCCGCGCCGTCTCGGTCGGGACGACCCGGTCCGTCGCCGAGATGATGCCCGTGGTCACGGTCGGTCCGCCGACGAGACCCAAGGCGTTGCCGATCGCCAGCACGGGATCACCGACGAGTGGTGTCCGATCGGCGCCCAAGGTCGCGACCGGCAGGTCCCGATCGATCTCGATCTTCACCACAGCGAGATCTCGGGTGGGGTCGGATCCGAGCAGTTCGGCGTCGACGACGACACCGTCGGACAAGGTGACCTCGATCGCCTCTGCCGACTCGACCACGTGGGCGTTCGTCACGATCGTGCCGTCCGAGTCGATCACGAACCCGGTGCCGGCGCCCTGGTCGAGCGTGCCTTCGATCTCCACGGAGATGCGCACCACGGCGGGTTCGATGACCTCGAGCGCGGCGCGCACGTCGAGCCCTGACGACTCGGAGCGTGTCTGGCGATCGATGCCGACCACCACCAACGACGCGACCAGCGCGGCGACGAGCGACCCGGCGACCATCCCCTGGAGGAAGCGACGCCAGCCCAGCTCGGCGTGAGGGTCGAGTGGGCGATCGCTCTCGACACGATCCGGCAGGATCGTCGACTCGTCCGTCAGCACGGACACGAACGGCTCCGTGCCGGTGGACTCGACGTCGGTCATGGTCAGCGGCGAAGTCGGAGGAACACGAGGGCGCTCACGGTGACGCCGAAGTTCGCGGCGATCAGCAGCATCCACGGAACCGACGAGCCGTCACGGGTACCGATCTGCCCGACCAGGTTCGGACGCTCGACGGTCGTGCCGTTGGCGGTCCCACCCATCTCGGGAGCCGCCATCAGCAGCGCTCCTGCAGCGGACTGCTCGGCGATGACCGAGGTGTTCTCGGCTGCACCGTCGAGATCGGTTCCGTCGTCGGCGCTGGCCGGTAGATCGGTCGTGGAGGGCAACGTGGAAGCGGGCGCCGCGACCTCGTCGACAGCGGCCGTGTCGCCAGCAGCAACCGCGTTATCGTCGGCGGCAGCGTCGCCTTCGCCGGTGTCCCCGACCACGGGTTCGTCGTCCTCGACGGTCGTGGAGGTCACCGCTGCCGTCGTCGTGGTCGCGCCCGAGCTCGACGAGCCAGTCGCAGACTCCGGCGCCGACGTCACCGAGGGAGCGGTCGTCGTCGCCGGAGCCGCGCTGGTCACCTCGACGTCGGCTGACGTCGCAGGAGGCTCGAACACCTCGACAAGTTCGCCCGGTGCGGTCAGCACCACCCCGTCGTCGCTGGTCGGAGTGCTCGTGATCGTCGTCTCGGGACTGTCGGGCGACGTCGCACTGGCGGCGTCCACTCCGACGGGTCCGCCGTCGCGCGGGCCGATCAACGCGATCATGGCGACCAGCGCCACGGCGCCGGCCAGGATCGCGTACAGCCTGGGATGTCGAACCTTCGTCTCGACCACGAAGCTCCATCGGTCACGACCGGGAGCGAATCAAGACGAACGGGGTCAGTCCTCCAGCAATGCGAGCGCCATCGAGGCGAGACCCTCGACCTGTGCTCGGAAGAGGCTGGTGTCGGCCTCCGCGCCCATCGCCCCGGCCATGTAGCGGGCCAGGACACCCTCGACGATCGCCGCGAGTCGCCAGTAGGAGAACGCCCGGTAGTACGGCACCCGCGACACGTCACGGCCGGTCGCTGCGGCATAGCGCTCGAGCATCGCCGATCGATCCGGGAATCCGCCGACACCTGTCGGGCCACTGCTGCCTGCCGTCGGCTCGCCCGGATCGATCCAGTTGTTCATGAGGTAGCCGACGTCGGCCAGCGGGTCGCCGAGCGTGCAGAGCTCCCAGTCGAGAACGCCTGCGACCCGGCCGTCCGCCACGAGCATGTTCCCGAGGCGATAGTCGCCGTGCACGATCGTCGAGCCGATCTGCTCGGGTTGATCGCGCACGAGCAACGCGGCGACGTCCTCCATGGTGGCCAGCTCGCGGGTCTTGGACTGCTCCCACTGCCGCGTCCAGCGACGGATCTGTCGGCCCAGATAGTCCTCGCGTTTGCCGAGTTCGCCAAGACCAACGTCGGACGGCTCGACCGCATGGAGCGTCGCCAGCACGTCCACGACGTGTTCGCCGAGTCCGGCTCGTTGCGCCTCCGGGACCTGTGCGGCGGTGGCCTCGTCGTGGAGCACCAGGCCCTCGACGTGCGCCATCACGTAGAACGGGGCGCCGTTCACCTCGACGTCGTCGCACATCGCGAGCGGCCGCGGCACGGGGACGTCCGTCTGGATCACGCCGGACAGGATGCGGTGCTCGCGGCCCATGTCGTGGGCGGTGGCGAGCACCGAGCCGAGCGGTGGTCGACGGAGCACGAGTTTCGGCCCCGATGCGGGTGTGACCAGATACGTCAGGTTCGAGTGTCCGCCGGCGATCAGCTCGTACGCGAAGGGACCGTCGACGCCGTCGACGTGGTCCGGGATCCACCGATCGAGCGATGCAGCGTCGATTCCGGCGATCTCGTTGTGCTCGGCCACGATTCCCCCTCAGAGTCCGTGGTCGACGGTAGCGGCCGGAGGTGTCGGGCTCCGAGCCGAGGCGCGCTCAGACGTCGACGCCGGATACCCGCAGTGAGGAGCGGGCCGCTGCGGCGTCGACGAACAGGTGAGCCTGCCAGCCGCGCTGCACGGCGACGTCGATGTTCCTGGCGCTGTCGTCGGTGAACCAGATGCCCTCCGTTGACGCTCCGGTTCGCTCCTCCACCAGCGCGTAGATCTCCGCTTCGGGCTTCACGACGCCTTCGCGACCGCTCACGACCTGGAGGTCGAACCAGTCGAGCCACGGGAACCGTGCCTCGGCGATCGGGAACGTCTCTGCCGCCCAGTTCGTGAGAGCGACGGTCGGCACCACACCTCGGAGATCGCCCAGCAGCTCGACCATGTCAGCGTCCGCATCGCCCAGCGTCTCGGGCCATCTCGAACCAAAGGCCAGGACGAGCTCCGCGACGTCGGGATGTGCGGCGGCGACTTCTGCCAGCACGACGTCGAAGGGCTCGCCCCGGTCGAGGCGTTCGTTGACCGACATCGTCATCACGCGATCGAGGAACTGCTGCCGCTCCACCGGGTCGTCGATCAGCTGGGAGTACAGACGATCACGATCCCACGGGATCAGCACGTTGCCGAGATCGAACGCGACGACCTCGATCGGAGCGGTCACCGCCGCTCAGCCGTAGTCGTAGAAGCCACGGCCACTCTTGCGACCGAGCAGACCTGCGTCGCACATGCGCGACAGC
This sequence comes from Acidimicrobiales bacterium, assembly GCA_020631315.1. The sequence goes on along the minus strand of JAHDHM010000267.1, from coordinate 42 downwards.
AACGGCGGCGGCGCGTAGAGCTGCTCCTTGAACTCCTCGTAC
>JAHDHM010000266.1 GCA_020631315.1 Acidimicrobiales bacterium | reverse complement strand
ACCGCTCGGGCCGGACCGTTGAGCGAGCTGGACAGCTCGTGCCCGCAGGTCACCGGGCGGCCGGTGGTGTCGACCAGGTGGTCGCGCACCACCAGCTCGTGAGCGGGGTTGCGGACGGAGAACTGTGCGGCGACGGCGAAGCCCTCGATGTCGCCCTCGAGCTCGGCGACGCGCCGGTCCAGTTCGGTGAGGTCGGGTTCGCCGAGTGCTCGGCCAGCAGAGTCGTGGCCACCGGCGAGTGTGATGACCGGATCGCCGCCCAGCGCGTCGGGCAGACCGGCACGACGAGCACCCTCGTCGTCGAGGCCCATCTGCACCAGCGCGACACGACCCGTGCGTCCTTCGACGATCGCGTTCGTCGCCAACGTGGTGGACAGCGACACCAGGCCGACGTCGGCCGGATCGACACCGGCTGCGGCGAGCGCGGCGTCGATGGCGCCGGCCACGCCGATGCTGAGATCGTGGCGGGTCGTCAGTGCCTTCGCGGATGCGACGACCTGCTGGTCGGCGTCGACCACGACCGCGTCGGTGTAGGTGCCGCCGGTGTCGACGCCCAGCAGATGCGTCGTTGGTCGAGTGCTCACGTGACGTGCTGCTCCGGGACTGCCGAGGTGGGTGTCGTCACGATGCCACCTCGGTCGCCGACGGTGATCGACCCGTACCGCTGTGCGAACACGGGCGGCAGCTCGCGGTCTCCGACCAGGGACAGCCAGACCCGCAGCAGATGTCGTGGCGCCGCCGGATCGTCGACGAAACCGGTCCGGTCGTGGAGCAACGAGTGGTTGTGCACGAACTGCAGATCGCCGGGCTGGAGCTCCATGGACAGGTGGACCGACGGATCGTCGACGACCGCGTCGAAGGCGTCGAGCGCGGCCCGGTGCTCGTCGGCGAGGCGGGGCGCATCGGCGAAGCGGGCGGCGGAGTCGATGTACTGACGCTGGTAGAGGCCGGTCAGGTGGCCGCCGAACCAGTTGAGCACCGGGATCTCGAACCACGGATCCATGCCCTCGGGCACCTCGCCTCGGCGATCGGTGGCGACGGGCTGGAACAGCCAGCGGGTCAGTTCGGGGTGACGCGCCTCGAACTCGAGCAGCGCCGAGATCGTGCTCGCGAGCAGCGACGCGCCACCTTCGCGGGCCGTCGATCGGCAGAGCAGCCCGACTGCGTCGGTCGAGTCGGTGTGGAAGGTCTGTCGTTCGTTCGTCTGGTAGATCCGCACGTTCGGATCGTCGACGTCGAGGCCGACGTCACGCACATGACCCAGCAGGTCACCACCCGCGTTCTGACTGCGGAGGCTGCCGATGCGCCGCGACAGGTCGAGCAGCCCGGTGCCGAGCGACGCAGCACCCGCCGCGTCGGCATCGGCCTCCACGGGCGCACCGCGCACGAGCACGAACCCGAGGCCGTGCAGCAGGCGGTCCGTGATGTCGGCGGCCAACGCATCGAGGTCGTCGGACCAGTCGATCGTCCAGCGTTCCGGTTCGGCTGCGAGCGTCGGCCCGCGCCACGCCGTCGGATGCGACGCGAGTGCGTCGAGTTCCGCGGGGGTCGGCACGGTCACGGTCATCGGCATTGGCTAGCAGAGCTGCTGCGCTCAGACCGATCCGGGCGGCCAGATCCGCCAGGCGACGGGACCGATGACCCGCTCGAGCGGCACGGTGCCCATCCAACGGTTCGCGTCGTGGGTACGGTCGTCGGTGAGCACGAACACGGTGTCGATCGGCACCGTGAACGCCGCCCGCTCGGGTCCGGCGGTGCGGCCGGCCAGGTGCGGCTCGGGAGCGGGGACGCCGTCGATCTGGCGGCCGGCCTCGGTCCACTCGACGAGCTGGCCGCCGAGGGCCACGATCCGCCCGATGATCGGCGCGTCGAGGCCGTCTCGCTCGAACGCCACCAGGTCGTCCAGTCCGAAGGATCCGTTGGTGTCCACCGCGACTGCCGTGCCCTGTTCCAACGCAGGGGCGTTGCTGTCGTCGCCGGCCCGCAACGCGTCGAATCGGGCGACCAGCACCGTCCCGGCGACCGCGATCCCGAACCCGATGACCGCGATGGTCGCCAGCAGCCACGGCGGGCGCCGGCGCCAACGGCCCTCGAAGGGCTCGGGAAGTGTCGGCTGGACCACGGCGCACGAGGATGGCAGACGGATCCTGCGGGTGGCGATGGTCACGGCGACTTTCCCGACGCCGGCCAATAGGGTGGGAGGCCGACGACGAAACGCAGGGGGTGTGCGTCGTGAAGATCGATTTCTGGATCGACCCCATATGACCGTGGTGCTGGGTGACGGCCAGGTGGGTCGTCGACGAAGTGGCACCGGCGCGTGATCTCGAGATCAACTGGCGCTCCATCAGCCTGTTCGTGAAGAACGAAGCGGGCGAGGACACTCCCTACTACCTGACACACCGGTTGCTCCGGGTGTTCGAGGCCGTGAAGGCCGCTGAGGGTGTCGCTGCCGGCCAGGCGCTCTACTGGGAGTTCGGCCGTCGGATCCATCACGACAAGGACCGCGAGGTCCCGATCACCGAGATGCTCGCAGCGGCGGGTCTCGACGAGTCGTACGCGGCAGCGGCCGACGATGCCGACACCTGGGATCCGGTCATCCGGTCCGAGATGCAGGCCGGCCTCGACCTGTGCGGCAACGACGTCGGTACGCCCATCATCGCCTTCGACAACGCCGAGGGCACACGGGTGGCCTACTTCGGTCCGGTCATCACAAGGGTGCCGAGCACCGAGCTGTCGCTCGACCTCTGGGACGGTCTGACCAAGATCGCCAGCGTGCCGGGCTTCTGGGAGCTGAAGCGCACCCGCACGGAGCGCCCCGAGTTCGGTTCCCGCCCCTGAGCGCCGACACCGACGGCGAATCCGCCCTGACTTCCCTCAGCCGCCTGACCTAGGATCGAAGCCCGTAACCCTGCGAGACCGCCATGAGTGAGACCCACTTCGAGGACGTGAACACCGCCCACGACAGCCCGTCGCGGCCGTCGGCGGCACCGTCTCGTGGGCGTCATCGGCTCGATCTGCGAGGCGTCCTGCGTCAGGCGGCCGTGCTCGGTGCTGCCCTCGGCGCCTACATGGCGGTGCGAGCGCTCACCGTCGGCAGCGAGTCGTCGGCGATCTCGAACGCCGGCACACTGCTCGAGTTCGAGCGGGCGCTGGGCTTCGAGTGGGAGGCCTCCCTGCAGCAGGCGGCCCTCGACCACGACTGGCTGATCAGCGCCGCCAACTGGATGTACTCGTTCGCCTACTGGCCGATGCTGTTCGCGACGCTCGTCTACACCTACGTGTGGCAGCGCCATCTGTTCCGACGGTTCCGCAACGCCTTGTTCGTGTCCGGCGGCATCGGCCTCTTCGTGTTCGCGCTGTACCCGGTGGCGCCGCCGCGGTTCCTGTCCGGCTACGTCGACACGATCTCCGACGCCGCCCGGCACAGCTACATCGCCCACCCCGAGTGGCTGATCAACGAGAACGCCGCGCTGCCGAGCTTCCACGTCGGCTGGGTGGCGCTGTGCTCGGTGCTGTTGTTCTCCGTGATCAAGAGCCCGTTGATGCGGATCGTCATCTCGCTGCCCGCCGTCGCCATGGCGGTCACCGTGGTCATCACCGGGAATCACTACGTCGTCGACATCCTGGCGGGGGTCGTGGTCTCGCTCACCGCATACTGGGTGATCGTGATGAGCGAACGAGCCACCGCACCGCTCACCGTCGAAGAGACTCAGACGGTCGACGCCGTCTCCGCCGAACCGGCGCTGCCGGTCGAGACGGTCGAGACCGTCGAGCCGGTCATCAGGGTCGACGAGGGAGCCTCCACGACGTGATCCCCGACCTCGACTGGGCCGACGACGTGCTGCCCGGTCACCAGGCGGCCACCATCGCGCTCGACGTCCCTCGGGACGGCGATGCCGATGACGGCGAGCTGGTGGCCACGCTGGTGCGACGCGGTGAGAACCGCCACCGCAAGGCCGTGCTCTACGTGCACGGCTACGCCGATTACTACTTCCAGACCCACCTCGCGGAGGCCTGGGAGGCACACGGCTACGACTTCTACGCGATCGATCTGCGTCGTTACGGCAGGTCGCTGCGACCCGGCAATCGGCCGAACTACGTCGACTCGGTCGACGACTACTTCACCGAGCTCGACATCGCCGTCGCCACCGCGGCGGCCGGCCACGACGAGTTCGTGCTGCACGGCCACAGCACCGGTGGACTGGTGTGCGCCGTGTACGCACAACGTGGTGGCCTGCGGTCGTCGATCGACGCGCTGGTGCTCAACTCGCCGTGGCTCGACGTGAAGCTGCCGTTGGTGCAGGCCGTCATGTGGCGGGTGGTCGAACGCATCGGCCAGCACATCCGGTTCAAGGAAGTCGACGGCGGCGAGTCGTTCTACGTGGCGTCGATCCACTCGGACTTCGAGGGAGAGTGGGACTTCGATCTCGACTGGAAGACCAAGGACCCGCAGCCTGTCTACCCCGGTTGGGCACGTGCCATCGCTCGGGCCCATCGCGAGGTGCACGCCGGGATGTCGATCAGTGCGCCGATCCTCGTGCAGCACTCCGATCGTTCGGTGAACAACGACGTGTGGTCCGAGGCGCTACGCGACCACGACAGCGTGCTGAGCGTCGAGCAGATCCACCGGCGGTCGCCACTGCTCGGTCCCGAGGTGACGATCCAGACCATCGCCGGCGGTATGCACGACCTGTGGCTCAGCCGTGAGGACGTCCGGGCCGAGGTCTCCCGTCGCACCTTCGACTGGCTCGCCGCACGCTGACTGCCTACCGTTCACTCACCCCCTGATTCCTGGAGTGAGTTGATGCAGTCAGCCAAGGACTTCTTCCGGCCGTTGGCCGTCGGTGCGCCGGCGCCGGTGCACGAGGTGCCGTTCCGGCCGTCGCGGATGATCCACTTCTTCCCGCCGTCGAACGAGAAGATGCTGGCGAAGGCGCCGGCGATGGCGCAGAAGGTCGACATCCTGCTCGCCAACCTCGAGGACGGGGTGCCGGCGTCGGACAAGGAAGCGGCCCGTGCCGGTCTCGTCGCCGTCGCCCGGGAAGACCTCGGCGACACCCAGCTGTGGACCCGGGTGAACAGCCTGGACTCGCCGTGGTGCCTCGATGACATCACGGCCGCGGTGCTCGAGGCCGGGCATCGCCTGGACGTGATCATGGTCCCGAAGGTCGAAGGGCCCGAGGACATCCACTACGTCGATCGTCTGCTCGCCCAGCTCGAGGCGAAGGCGGGACTGACCGAGCCGATCCTCGTCCACGCCATCCTCGAGACCGCCCGCGGTGTGGCGAACGTCGAAGCCATCTGTGGTGCCAGCCCTCGCATGCAGGGCCTGTCGCTCGGCCCGGCCGACCTCGCCGCCAACCGGCGGATGAAGACCACCCGGGTCGGCGGCGGC
>JAHDHM010000265.1 GCA_020631315.1 Acidimicrobiales bacterium | reverse complement strand
GTCGAGCCGAACCGGGATTTCCCAGCCCTGGCCCTTGTACCGCATGGAGACCTGTCGCTCGACGACGAGGTCCGCGTCCTTTCCCTGACGGACGAACGTCTCTGCCTCGTGCTGGAGTGCGTCGAGGAGTTCGTTGACGGCGTCGTGGTCGAATTCATCGGTTCGGGTGTAGAGACTGCGCACCGCTTCGTAGGCGAACGGGGCCCGCAGGAAGCCGATCGCGGATCCGACACCGGCACGCGGGCGGCGTTGGTCATGTTCTCGTCGACGACTTCGGCGATGCCGACGGCGGCCGTATCTACGTCCATGTCCAGATGTGCGCCCACGTGCGTGTCGATGGACGCTGCGGCGCGATCTGGTGAGAGGCTGATGTCGCTGGCGCCGAACGTGCTCGGATGGAGACGCCCGAGCTGGACGTTGGCGTCGGTCACCGTCGGGTGTTCCCCGCCGAGGTCGTAGGCGGCCGGTCCGGGCTCTGAGCCGGCACTGTGGGGGCCAATTCGGATCTGTCCGAGCGAATCGACCGAAGCGATCGAGCCTCCGCCGGCGCCGATCTCGATCATCTCGATGACCGGGATCGAGATGGGCATGCCGCTGCCCTTCTTGAACCGGGCGGTGCGGTCGACCTCGAACGTGGTCGCGGTGGCGGGCACGTGGTCCTCGGTGAGGGCGATCTTGGCGGTGGTGCCGCCCGAACGACACGATCCTGTCGAGGCCGTGACGTTCGGCGAGCCGGGCCGCGAAGATCGCGCCGCCGGCCGGGCCGGACTCGACGAGGCGCACCGGATGCTCGGCCGCGGTCTCGACGGAGATGAGGCCCCCGCCGGAGTGGATGAGGTGAACGTCGCCGGGGATGCCGAGTTCGCGCAGCCCGGTCTCGAGTCGACGCAGGTAGGACGCCATGAGCGGCTGTACGTAGGCGTTGGCGCACACGGTGTTGAACCGCTCGTACTCGCGCATCTGCGGCGAGACCTCGCAGCTGAGGCTGACCGACAGGTCGGGTGCGGCGGCGCCGAGCAGATCTCGGAAGCGGCGCTCGTGGTCGCCGTTGCGATACGAGTGGAGGAAGCCGACGGCGACCGACTCGTAGCCACGCTCGACGATCGTGTCGATGACGGCTTGGGCCGCTGCGTCGTCGAAGGGAAGGAGGACGTCGCCCTGCGCGTCGAGGCGTTCCGGCACCACGAAGCGGTCGTAGCGCTCGATCAGCGGCTTCGGCAGGACGATGTCGAGGTCGTACTGCTCGTAGCGGCCTTCAGTGCGGGTCTCGATGACGTCGCGGAAGCCTTGTGTCGTGACGAGTGCGGTGTGGGCGCCGCGGCGTTCGATCAGCGCGTTGGTCGCCAACGTCGTGCCGTGCAGCACCTGGTCGACGGTGGTCAGGTCGACGTGGTGTTCGGCCGCCAGTGCCGTGATGCCCTGGAGGATGCCCCGCTCGGGCGCGTCGTGGGTGGTGAGGACCTTGGTCGACAGGTACTCGCCGTCGCGTTCCACGACCACGTCCGTGAACGTGCCACCGACATCAGCGCCGATGCGGCTGTGCTGGTCTGGTGCCCTCCCGGGCCCCGCTGGCATCACAGGTCCTCGAGCTTGGGGAAGCCGCTGGGCGGGAGGATGTCGACGGTGGCGGAGCGCTGCTGGGCGAGCATGCCGCCGTCGACCTTGATGACGTCGCCGGTGATGTAGGCCGCGTCGTCCGAGGCGAGGAACAGTGCCGCGCCGGTCATGTCGAACGGTTCGCCGATGCGGCCGAGCGGGACGTTCTCGCCGCGCAGCTGTCGTTGTTCGAGCGGCAGGCCGCTGGTGTCGATGGAACCGGGCATGAGGGCGTTGACCCGGATGTCGTAGGGGCCGAGGTCGAGGGCCATGGCCCGGGTGAGGGCTTCGATCCCGCCCTTGGTGGCGTCGTAGGCGGTGAACTGGCGGTGGGCACGGGTGGCGCCGCCGGAGCTCATGTTGATGATCGAGCCGCCGCCCTGCTTGGCCATGATCCGAGCGACGGGATGGCTGACGAGGAAGTGGCCGGTGAGGTTGACGTCGATGATGCGGCGCCACCAGGCCTCGTCGGCGTCGAAGAAGTGGAGCATCGGTTCGACGAGGCCGGCGTTGTTGACGAGCACGTCGATGCGGCCGTGGGTCGCCATGACGGCTTCGACCATGTCGGCGACGGACTGCGAGTCGGACACGTCGGCGACGACGGTCATCGCCGTGCCGCTGGAGTCGTTGGTCAGTGCAGCCTCGTTGGTCAGTGCAGCCTCGTTGATCAGCGCGGTGGTGGCGTCGGCGCGTTCGGGGCTGACGTCGTTCACCGCGACCTTCGCGCCGACCGACGCGAACCGCTGGGCGATGGCGCGACCGATGCCGTTGCCGGCGCCGGTAACCAGGACGACCTTGTTCTCGAGTGACGGGTGGGTGTTCATGGGTGCTCCTGGCTGTGGGCTCGGGCTGTGCGGCGTGAATGGCCGGTCAGATGGCGGCGACGAGTGCGGTGACTGCGGCGAGCGCGGCTTCGTCGCGGCGGTAGTACACCCACCCCTTCTTGCGGGTGGGGATGACCAGGCCGGCGTCGGTCAGCACCTTGAGATGCCGTGATGCGGCGGGCTGGCTGACGCCGAGCTTGTCGCCGATGAACTGGTTGCAGGCGCCGTCGGTGTCGATGTCGCCGTGGACCTGCGGCGGGAAGTGTTGCTCGGGATCCTTCAACCACTCGAGGATCTGCCGGCGCCGTTCGCTGGCGAGCGCCTTCAATGCCGCCTCGATGTCGGTCTGAGCCGTGGTCAGCTGCATAACGAGGAAGTTATGTGGTGATCTCGTTCGAGGCAACGACCCTCCGACCGCTGGTGGTGCCCCGCCTCGTGCCGCCTTATGGCGACAATGCGGTCGCTCTCGGAAGTTGTCGCCATAACGCGGCAGCGAGATGCACTCCACCCTCGGCAGGCCCGAGCGGGTGCAGCGTTCCGCGGAACGCTCTGGACCTGGCATCGATAGCGTGAAGAGCTCACGACGACGGGTGGAGGCTGCTGACGTGGACGTGTTCGACGAGTCCTTCCAGCAGCGGATCGTGGTGACCGAACGGTTCGACATCAGTCGCCGGGTCGGGATCGTCGTCGCCGTCGCCCCGGCGATCCTGTTCCTGTCGGCGCTCGTGTCCGTCTACGTCGGCGTCCGTGGCGAGGTGCCGAGCGACGTCATCTCCGGCTGGGGCCTGTACAGCGGGCTCGACGCGTCGACGGCGTCCGCCGTCGCCGACGACACCGTGGCCGGCCGCGTGTTCCGGAACGGTTCGTTCATCGGCATGGCATGGCTGGCGGTCATGGCGGTGTCCGCCGTGTGCTTCGTGCTCGGGATCAGCGACCGCAGCCGATCCACACTGTGGGGCGCGATCTGGGCCGGATCGCTGATCGTCGTCGCAGCCGGCTACGGCATCGCCAACACCGAGCTGCAGATCTTCGCCGACGCGGTCAGCCGGGCTGGATCATGAACCGGGCTGGATCATGAACTGGGCGAGCCGGTCGTAGAGCGGCTGCGCTTCGGCGAGCACGTCGAGCACACGACCGGACAGTTCGTTGTCGTGCGAACGGCTCGCGCCGAAGCCCGTGGTGCGGTGCACGTTGTCGTACCAGGCGGGCGCCCACGCGCCGTCGTAGGGCTTGGGCCCGGCCTCCCACGACAACGTCGCCTCGTCGAACGCGAGGCCGACGCGCTCGCACAGTTCGGCCAGTACCGCCGGCGGATCCGACAGCAGCACTGCGGAGTCCACCACCACCGGCGCTCCACCGGCAGCCAGCGCCGCCTCGAGCAGCTCGACCTGCTCGGGAAGCCCGGTGTCGTCGAGCGTGCACTGCGGCAGCTGCACCGACAACGACGCCAACATGTCGGCCGGCGCCCGCGTCAGCAGGATGTTCACCGTGCCACCGAGCAGTTCCGCGACGAGGTCGTCGTCGAGCCCTCGCAGATGGTGGGCCATCTGCTTCAGGAACAGCACCGGCGTGTCGCACTCGCCGAACACGACGTCTCGCACCACTTCGGCCGGATCGTTCGACTGGGCGGCCAGCACCTCGGCCGTCATCGGATGACCCCGGTCGTACCGAGCGAGATACGCGGCGTACAACGGTTCGTCGACGACGGTCGTGTCCGACCGCTGCGCCCACGAGTACATGAACGCCGTCGAGATGTTCCTCGGCCCCGACCAGGAGTTGATGCGGAGCGTCGCTAGCGGTGTTGGCTGCAGCTTGCTCGCGCCCTTCGGGCCCTCGCTGCGCTGATCAGACATGCCGGCCGAGCGCAGCGTCGGCGTGGACGGCCTGCTCGTAGAGCTCACGGAGGTGAGCGGTCACGGGCCGCGGTCCGTCCTGCGGGCCGACCGGGCGGCCGTCGACGGTGTGCACCGGGGTGAGCCCTCCGAACGTGCCCGTCACGAACACCTCGTCGGCGGAGTACACGTCGGTCAGCGAGTAGGGCTGACGGCGGGTGCCGTACCCGCCCGCCTCGGCGACCTCCAGCACCTTGGCGCTGGTGATGCCGTGGAGGTTGTAGTGGCCGGTCGAGGTCCACACCTCGTCACTGCGGACGATGAAGAAGTTGGTGGCGTTGCACGTGGCCACTGCGCCGGTCGGGTCGAGCATCAGCGCCTCGTCGGCGCCCGCCTTGGTCGCCTGGATGAGCGCGATGACCTCGTGCAGCTTCGAGTGGCAGTTGAGCCGCTGATCGAGGGTGTCGGGCGGCGGCCGCCGCACCGTCGCGGTGAACAACGAGATGCCCTCGTCGCGCACGCTCGGGTCGGCGAGCTTGTGCTCGGCGATGATCACCACGTTCGCTCCGCCGATGCAGTTCGCCGGATGCTGCGACGGCGTCTTCTTGTCGCCGCGGGTCACCATGAACCGCAGGTGCACTCCGTCGTACATGTCGTTGGCGTCGACGGTGGCGTACAGGGCCTCGGTCACGCCGCGCCGATCGAGTCCGATGTCGAGGTCGACCGCAGCCGCACCGGCGAAGAGCCGGTCGAGGTGCTCGTCGAGGAACACGATGCGTCCCTCGTGGAGGCGCACGCCCTCCCAGATGCCGTCCCCGACGAGGAAGCCGGAGTCGAACACCGAGATCCGTGCCTCGTCTCGGTGGAAGAACTCGCCGTTCACGTAGATCTGGACATCGGCGTTGCGGTCGTCGGCCAGGGCCTGATGGGTGGTGCGTTGCGTCGTCACGTGCAACATGTTCGCTGCTCGACGTGGCGAACGCCACAGAGCGTCACACGCCTGGACTACAGTCACCCCGCTTGCATTCGGACAATGGAGGGACGAGCGAGTGAAGAAGAACTACCTACGGCTGCTCGCGCTGCTGTTGACCTTCGCGTTTGTCGCCGCAGCCTGCGGCGACAGTGACAGCGACGAAGGTGACGGCGGCGACGACACGGCAGCCACGACGACCGA
>JAHDHM010000264.1 GCA_020631315.1 Acidimicrobiales bacterium | reverse complement strand
CGAGTTCTGAACCATCACTGCGGCGCTCATGGCCTGGACTCTCATGGCCGGGGCGTCTGGCCCCGAGTGGGGCCTCGGCTGGGTCGGCGCCCGCGTCCCGGTCGGTGGAGTCGTGGTCCGGTGGGGCCTCGTTCCCAGCCGGGTCGGTCTGGTGGTCGCCAGGTGGGGTCCTTGGTCTTGGTCCGGTGCGAGGGCGGGCACATCGGTCGGCCGTTCCAGTGGTCGGTGAGGCCGTGGTGGCGCCAGTCGATGACGTGGTCGATCTGACATCGATCGGCCGGCAACCCGCAGCCGCAGACACACTCGAGGTCACGAGCCGCGATCGCCGTGCGCTGCACAGGGGTGAACCAGCGTTTGCCTCGACTCCACGACAGGATCTGGTGATCGTCGTCGAGCACCATCGTCGAGACCTTGCCGTCGATCAGCGCCTTCACGAGCTCCCGACGCGACAGCGTGTGTCCGGAGGAGAACTGGCGCAGCTCGGGGACGATCCCGTCACCCAACGGCAAGGGCAGGCCCGCGTCGGCGTAGAGGCCGTTGCGAATCGCGTCGGCCGAGGCGTGGATGATCACCAACGGCCGTGCCACACCACCCTTCCAGGCGGCTGAACGGCGGCACAGCTCTTCGAACGCATCAGCCCGACGCTGTGCCGGGGTGCGGCCGAGGTCGGCTTCGGTCACGTTCCCTTCACCCAACCGGCCGACGGCGTCGGCCCAGTCGGCGGTGAACAGTTCGTCGACGATCGGTCGGAGGACGTTGTCGAAGATCTCGGCCTGCATCGGCGTCAACGTCGCATCCAGCAGACCGCGCCCCTCGAACGATCTCGAGTGATGCAGCCTGCGTGCCTTCTGATGCCGTTCGTCATCACCGTTCGGCTGGTCGGTGTCAGCGGCTTCTTGCCACGCCCGGACGGCTTCGGTGAACGAGCCCCAGTCGAACTCGATCGCCCACCGCGTCAAGTCGACCTCTGCGGCGGCGAACGCACCTGCGTAGCGGGGATGCAGACAGGTGCCGAGCAGCTGCACGTGATCACGACCGATCAACCCTGCCGCGAACGCCGCAGCAACATGCGGCATCTGACCCAGCTTGCCTGCCGTCTTGGTCCACTCACCCTGACGGCCCGACGAGGCGTTCGTCGCATCACGCAACAGACCCTTCACCGACCGGTGCCGACGATGCGCCCACACCAACGATTCATCCAGCGCCCGCACGAACTCGACCTGCACGCTGTCGGCCGCGTTCCCGACCCGGTCCACCAGCTCACGACACTCCGCAAGGGTCTCGCCATCGAGCATCGACCAGTCGACCGATCGGGCTGCGTTCAACGCCCCGACCAGCGCCGCGACCTCACTCGGCACACCCGCAGGCACTTCGATCAGATCGAACTCTGGATGATGTCCGTCGGGACTCTCGGGCCCCACCTCCACCGAACTCATGTTCGTACAGTACAAACGGGGTGGGACACTGGAGCCACCGATGCGCTTCCGTTCTACGACCGGTTCGGCTTCGTCGCGTCGCACGAGGGCATCAAGCTCGACCCGCGGACCTGAGCCGGCGCGCCCGCTACGGTCCGAGCCGACCGCCGGTCACCACGGAGCGTCGGTCGAAGGGGGACCAGATGACGATCGCACCGATTCCGCTGATTCGCAGCGCCGAGGAGATCACGCCCGAGTGGGCGACCGATGTCCTCAGGGCGAACGGCAACATCGCCGATGACAGCACCGTCACCGGCGTCGAGACGACCAGCTTCGGCGAGGACGCAGGCCTCCTCGGCGAGCTGTTCCGCGTCGCACTGACCTACGCGAACGACACGGCCGACGACGCTGACGGCGCCGCGGGTCCGCCCACGTTCATCGTCAAGCTCCCCAGCGAGGCCCCGGAGCAGCGGGCGATGGCCGAGGGCCTCGGGCTGTACCTGCGCGAGCTGACCTTCTACACACAGCACGCAGCGCAGATGCCCTTCGGCGTGGCCGGCTGCTACGGCGCCGTGATGGCCGAGGACTCGGTCGACTTCGTGATCGTGATGGAGGACCTCGGCGCCCTCGACCAGATCGACCAGGTCGCCGGCGCGACCCTCGATCAGGCTCGGACCGCGATGGTCGCCTTCGCCGAGTTCCACGCGCTCTTCTGGGAGCATGCCGACCTGCCGTCGCTCGGCGAGGTGTACCTGCCCCTGTCGGCTCCCGTGTACCAGTTCGCCCTGCCGGCGGTGTTCGAGGCGAACTGGCCCCACTGCAAGGAGCGTGAGGCGGCGAACCTCACTCCGGAGATGGTCGAGTTCGGCGATCGCTTCGCCGGGCTGATCCCGTTCTTCCTGGACGAGATGGCCGCGCCGGCGACCCTCATCCACGGCGACGCCCGTGGCGACAACATGCTCCTCGACGCCGATGACCGGCTGTTCCTGATCGACTTCCAGGTGCTCGGCGTCGCGACCGGGCTCTTCGACGTCGCCTACTTCCTGTGCCAGACGCTGACACCCGAGGTTCGTCGAGGCCACGACGAGGCCTTGGTCCAGCTCTACGTCGACACGCTGGCGGCGTCCGATGTCGAAGGCTTCGGCATCGAGGAGGCGATGCGGCTCTACCGGATCTGCACCGCCTTCTGCCTCTTCTACGCGACGGCGTCGTACCAGTCGTGGGACGCGTTCGACGGCCGCCAGCACGACCTGATGACCGCCCTAGTGCACCGCACGACCCAGTCCGTGCTCGACAACGACTGCCTTGCGCTGCTGCCACCCGCCGAGGGCTGACCGTCGCACTGGTGTCGGTCCCCGAGCGGCAGCACTGCGGTTGTCGCTACGAGGCGGGTCGGGCACCCCGGACCGGTCGTCCGACCATGCGCCAGGCTCCCTCGATCGGGACCGGACCGAACGTCCGCGAGTCGGCCCGGGTGGCCTCGAGGTTGTCGCTGAGCACCAGCATCTCGCCGTCGTCGATCGGCCAGACGCGACCGTCCAGCTCGACCTCGTCGCCGGCCAGACCGACGATCCGTTTGACGAGCCACATGTCGGGCCGGATCGGCGACTCGAACACGACGACCTGCCCGACCTTCGGCCGCCGCAGCGGCAGCGCGAACACGCCGTCGCCGGGGGAGAGCGCCGGCAGCATCGACTCCTCAGCCACCACGAACCGACGAACACCGATGCGGCGCACGCCCGCTCGACGGGCCAGATGATCGAACAGCGACACGGCGACGAACGTTAGGCGGGATCCGGTTCCGGGACTCCCACGTTCAGGGGAGCGAACCGGTACGCTCACTGCAACTCGATCCCTCCGAAGGAGTCCCTGGTGCTGAAGCAGCTCTTCACCGATGCCACCGTCGCCCACGCTCACTGCGACCTGTTCTGCGGCGTCTACGACCCGGCACAGGCCAAGATCGACGCCATGTCGGTCCTGAAGACCGCCGAGAAGTACCACGGATCCGACGACGAGGTCTTCCGTGCCCGCTGCATCTCCGTCAAGGAGGAGCTCGCCGAGCAGGTCAAGCACCACCTCATGGTCCTGTGGGCCGACTTCTTCACCCCCGCCCACATCGAGGAGTTCCCGCAGATCCACGACCTGTTCTGGCGTGCCATCCGCACCGCCGGCGAGGCCAAGAAGTCGATGGACCCGCAGCTCGGCCGCGACCTCCTCGAGCTCATCGACGAGATCAGCGTGATCTTCTGGGCCACCGAGAAGGCCCAGGGCATGGGCGTCTACCCGCCGGCCTGATCCTCTCCGGATCCCACCGAACGCACACAGGGCCCCGGGCTTCGGCTCGGGGCCCTGTCGCGACTCGACGAACACCACGCCGATTCGGGACAATCGTCACATGGCCGGCAAGATCGCTGACTCCCTCCACCAGTCCGCCACGCAGTCGTTCTCGATGTCACGTGCGGCCAAAGCGCACGCCGACGGCAGCAACGAGTGGGACGCCGCAGCGACGTACCTGCATCACCTGAACATCGGGCCGGGCGAGCCGTGCATCTCCGAGTGGGCAGCCGCCGGCCTGGAGCTCCCGAACCTCGACAGGATGCGGGCCGACCGCCTCGAACGAGTCCGACGCCAGCTGGAGCTGAGCGACGTCGGCGGCGTGCTCGTCATGGACCCGATGAACATCCGGTACGTGTCGGACACGACCAACATGCAGATCTGGGTGATGCACAACGGCGCCCGCTACGCCTGGGTCAGCGCGGAACGCCTCATCGTGTGGGACTACTTCGGCAGCGAGTTCCTGTCGGGCCACAACGACCTCATCACCGAGGTGCGTCCGGCCGTCGGCCACACCTACTTCCTCGGCGGACCGCGCCAGGAGGAGATCGCCCACCGGTTCGCCGCCGAACTGATCGAGGTCATGACACACGACTGTGGCCCCGGCGCCAAGGTCGCGATCGACCAGACCTCGTACTGGGCCTACAAGGACTTCGAGACCGCAGGGTTCACCGTCGAGTCCGGCCAGGCACTCATGGAGCTGGCCCGGGCCATCAAGACGCCCGACGAGATCACCGCCATGCGCTGCGCTGCGCACGCCTGCCAGACGACGATGGACGAGCTCCGGGCCGCCCTCACACCCGGCATGACCGAACGTGAGGTCTGGTCGATGCTGCACGCCGGCAACATCCGCCGTGCAGGGGAGTGGATCGAGACCCAGATCCTCGCCTCCGGTCCCCGGACCAACCCGTGGTTCCAGGAGGCGTCGAGCCGGGTCATCGAGGACGGCGACCTCGTCGCCTACGACACGGACCTCGTCGGCGCGTACGGGATGATGATCGACATCTCCCGCACCTACCGGGCCGGGGGCGGCACACCGACGCCGGAGCAGGCCACCACGCATGCGATCGCCGTCGAGCAGATCGAACGCAACACCGAGCTGATGACGCCAGGCCGCACGTTCCGGGAGCTCACCTTCGACAGCTTCGTGCCGCCCGTCGACGAGTACCGGCACTACTCGTGCCTCTACCACGGGGTCGGTCAGTGCGATGAGTACCCCGAGATCTACTTCCCGCGAGTGTGGGACGACTGGGGGTTCGACGGCGTCCTCGAACTCGGCATGGTGCTCACCGTCGAGAGCTACGTCGGCCCGAGGGCAGGCGGCGAGGGCGTCAAGCTCGAGAACCAGATCCTCATCACCGAAGACGGCCCCGAGAACCTGACGCCCAGCTCACTCGACTTGGTCTGATCGCCGCACGGTCTAGCTCAGCTCCTCAGGGGCGACCGGCGGGCGGACCTTGATGCCGGCCGCGAGCGACTCGCTCAGGCGACGCGGCGCCTCGTACAACCAGAAGTTCGCGAGCAACCGCTTCGGGTACCGCACGTGGCGCCGATCGGCGGCAACTGCGGCGACCGTCTTGGCAGCGAGCTTCTCCGGCGAGATCTTCGGGATCAGCTGGAGCCGGTTGAACCGCTTGAGCAGATCGTCGGTGTAGCCGCGCTCGTCGATGGCGTCCCACA
>JAHDHM010000263.1 GCA_020631315.1 Acidimicrobiales bacterium | reverse complement strand
CATGTCGGCAGTGGTGTTGGTGTCGGACAACGTGGATCTACTTGATTGGTGGATGGGAAAGCGACCGGAGGAGGAGCCCACCGGTCGGTGCGCAACACGTCGTGTTCGAGTCGCTCGATCGAGCAGCCCGTCGTGACGGCGCGCAGCAGTCGCGCCGAAGCGCAACCACAAGGCTAGCCGGGTCGGCGGCAGATGAGGAAGACCTCCGGTTCGTCGAGCTCCACAGGCCCTCGTTCGAACCGTTCTCCGGACGCCATCGAGTGCACGTCGAGCGGTTCCAGGCCGACGGTACGGGCCATGAGGATCAGCTCACGCGGCGTCACGCAGGTGGTCCACAGGTCGGTGTCGACCGACTCTCCCGATTCGGACCGGATGGCCGTGCGCTCGTGATGCACGCCGGTCACCGGATCGAAGCTGCCGCCGGTCCCCCCGAGCGCTCCTTCGGTGTGGTCGGCGACCTCGAGATGACGCACCTGGAAGTACGCCGAGAACGCAGCGAGGGCGACACGGCCCCCTGGCCGCACCGCCCGACGCATGCCGTCGAGGATCTCCAGATCGGCGTCGAGGTTGCCCAGGTCAGCGCCAGCCGCTGGTCCGCCCTGCAGCCCGAACGCACCCTGGCACATGCCGAAGGCAGCATCGAACTCGGCATCGAACGACATGGCACGCGCATCGGCGAGGACGAAGCTCGCTCGGTCAGCGAGACCGCTGGCGGCCGCCGCAGCATCGGCGACATCGACGAAATGCTGCGACACGTCGACGTCCGGGGCCGCAGCCGACGTCGAGCGCTGTGTCGCCCTCGGCCAGAGCGAGCGCGTCGATGAGCACGTCGACCTCCGCAGCCGTTCGGCGGGTGAACGAGTAGCGCAGGTATGCCGAGCCCATGTGCTCCGCGAGCGCTTCGAACCAGTGCGTCATCGGCGAGCGGCCGTGTCGGTGTCAGTCACAGGATCTCCGAACGGTCTGAGCGAGCACCGTGCCAGCCCACTCATGGGCGATGCGACGAGCATGGTCACCGAGGCCGACGCCGGGCTCGACGCCGACGACCTCGACGGTGCCGTCGAAGCACCGATCGAGCAACGTCCTGACCCGGTGCACGTGGAACTCCGACGTGACGGCCACGACGTGACGCCACCCCTCGCGCTCGGCGATCGCTGCGATGCCCGCCGCCTCGCCCCACGTGTCGTCGGGGTCGGGAGCGAAGCAGTGCACCGTGAGCTCGGGATCGGCCCCCTCGCACAACGCCCGAGCCGCACCCCAGTGCGGCAGGTTGCCGTTGGGCAACACCAGCTGGTCGGCGACGTCCCGCTCGACGAGATCGAGCGCGAGCCGCAGCCGTTCACCACGCCCGCCGGCGAACAACACGATGGCGTCGGCGCGTTCGGGCTGGTCGACGGTCGGCCGCACGAACCAGCGCCACGACATGAAGGTGAACAGCAGGACGCCGAGCACCCCCACACCGACGACCCAGCGGAGCGTGGACGCGTGGTCGCGACGCAACCGCCGCAGCCTGACCCGCCACCGTGTCGCCGTACGCATGAGCTCCAGAGTGGACGGCGGCAGCCAGGAAGTCGTGTCACGCGGTGTCGGTCAACCCTTCGCGTCCGCCCAGGTGTCGCCGACCGTGACGTTCACCTCGAGCGGGACCCGCAGTTCTGCCGCGCCCTTCATGGTGTCGACCGTGAGACTCATGGCCTCGTCCATCTCCTCGGGCGGCACCTCGAGGATGACCTCGTCGTGCACCTGCAGCACGAGGCGTGCGCCGAGGTCGGACTCCTCGATCGCCTCGTCGAGCCGCACCAACGCCACCTTGAAGATGTCGGCGGCAAGGCCCTGGATCGGGGCGTTCATCGCCTGACGTTCGGCGGCCGATCGCACCTGACGATTCGGGGCGTTGAGCTCGGGGATGAGCCGACGACGACCGAACTCGGTCTCGGTGTACCCACGGTCGCGGGCCTCGTCGACGACACGGTCCATGAACGAGCGCACGTTCGGGAAGGCAGCGAAGTAGGCGTCGAGGATCTCGGCCGCTTCACCGCGGGCGATGTTCAACCGCTGGGCCAGACCGAAGGCCTCCATGCCGTAGGCGAGGCCGTAGCTGACCATCTTCGCCTTCGAACGCTGATCGACGCTGACGTCCTCGGGCGCCACGTCGAAGATCGACGACGCCGTGGCCTCGTGGATGTCACGACCCGACTCGAACGCATCGATGAGACCCGGGTCCTGCGCCAGGTGGGCGATGACCCGCAGCTCGATCTGGTTGTAGTCGGCGACCAGCAGACGGCGACCCTCCGAGGGCACGAAGGCACGACGGAACTCACGACCTCGCTCGCTGCGCACCGGGATGTTGTGCAGGTTCGGATCTTCCGACGACAGCCGACCGGTGCGGGCCACGGTCTGGTTGAACGTGGCGTGGATACGGCCGTCGGGTTCGACCACGTCCAGGAGGCCCTGGCCGTAGGTCGACCGCAGCTTCTCGACCTCGCGGTAGTCGAGGAGGTGCTGCACGATCGGATGCTGATCGACGATCTTCTCGAGTGACGCGGCGTCGGTGGAGTAGCCGGTCTTGGTCTTCTTCTGCGGGGTGAGTTCGAGCTCTTCGAACAGCACCTCGCGCAGCTGCTTGGTCGAGTTGACGTTGAAGTCGCGCCCGGCCGCCTCCTTGATGGCGCCCTCGAGTCGGTCGCACTCGGCGACGAGACCGTCGCGCAGCGCCGTCAGCTCGTCGACGTCGACGCCGATGCCGAGCTCCTCCATCCGGGCCAGCACGCGGACGAGCGGCCGTTCGAGTTCGTCGTAGAGCCCGCGCATGCCGCGCTGTTCCATGACGTCGGCGAGCACCGGGGCCAACTTGTCGACGGCCAACGCCTCACGAGCTGCGGCTTGGGCGGTGTCGCCGGTCTCCTCGCCGAACGACAGCTGTCCACTGGCGGCGCTGTCGTCGCCGGCCAGCTCCATCTGGCAGTAGCGCAACAGCAGACCGTTCAGGTCGTAGTTCGTGTCGGCGGGGTCGATCAGGTAGGCCGCGATCTTCGTGTCGACGTCGAGTCGACGCAGGTCGATGCCGCGGTCGTGCAGCTCGACCATCAGTGGCTTCACGTGGTGTGCGTGGACGGGAACGCCACCGTCGCCGACGAGCGCGCTGACCGCGTCGTTGACGGCGACATCGCCCAACAACGCAGCAGGCACCACGAGACAGCTGCCGTCGTCGGCGGTCTCGACGAACACCAACGAGTCGAGCTGGCCGTCGAACCAGGAACCGGCGACGGACACCGGCTCACGACGGTCGCGCAAGGCACCGAGGCGAGCCGCCGCGGCAGCGGCATCCTCGACACGGTCGACCTCGGCCTCCAGCACGGCGCCTTCGGCTGCAGCAGGCAGCCGGCCGTCGAGCACGTCGTTCAGTCGGTCGTACAGGCTGCGGAACTCGAGGAACTCGAACAGGTGCTGGATCTCGTCGACGTCGACGTCGTTCCAACGAACCTGGCCGAGGTCGAGCTCGATCGGCACGTCACGGACCAGGACCATCGCCTCGAGGTTCAACCGAGCACGATCCTCGTGTTCACCGAGGTTCTGGCGGAGCTTCGGCGTCTGCTCGTCGACGTGTTCGAAGATGCCGTCGAGCCCGCCGTAGTTGTTGATGAGCTTGGCCGCCGTCTTCTCGCCCACGCCGGGGATGCCGGGCAGGTTGTCCGAGTTGTCGCCACGCAGCGCTGCGTACTGCGGATACATCTGCGGAGTGACGCCGGTGCGTTCGAAGATGCCGGCCTCGTCGTAGAGCGCGTAGTCCGACACGCCGCGCTTGTTGTAGAGCACCCGGATGTGCGGGTCCTCGACCAGCTGGTAGCTGTCGCGGTCGCCGGTGACGAGGATGGCGTCGTCACCGTTGTCCCTCGCTCGGGTGGCCAGCGTGGCGAGCACGTCGTCGGCCTCGTAGCCGATCATCTCGACGATCGGGATCTGCATCGCCTCGATGACCTGACGCACCAGGCCGAACTGTGGGCGCAGCAGCTCGTGCGTCTCGCTGCGGTTCGCCTTGTACGTGTCGATCATCTCGTGCCGAAACGTCGGCTCCGGACGGTCGAAGGCCACGACGACCCCGTCGGGTTCGTGATCACGGATGACGTTGATCAGCATCGACGTGAAGCCGAACACCGCGTTGGTCACCTGACCCGATGCGGTCATCAGATCGGTCGGGAGCGCGTTGAAGGCGCGATGCGTCAGGGAGTGCCCGTCGACGAGCAAGAACTTGGCCACGTCGGCACCCTATCCCGAGGGTGCGACAGCCAATCCCGGAGGAACCGGCTGTGCCGGTCCAGCCCCGAAGGCTGCCGGGCTCAGGCCGGGGTGAGGTCGCCGTCGACGATGCGGTTCGCCACCGCCGACATCGTCTGGCGGTCACTCATGGCGGTGCGCTGGATGAAGGTGAAGGCCTCGGCCTCCGACATGCCGTGCTGGTCCATGAGCATGCCCTTGGCACGATCGACGAGCTTGCGGGTCTCGAGCTGCTGTTCGAGATCACGGGCTTCGTCGGCCATCGCCTGCATGTCGCGGAGACGGCCGAGCGCGACCTCGATGGCGGGCACGAGCTCGGCCTTCTGGAACGGCTTCACCAGGTAGGCCAGGGCGCCGGCATCACGGGCACGCTCGATCAGGTGCCGCTGCGAGAACGCCGTGAGGATGAGCACCGCAGTGGTCTTCATCTCGGTGATCTGCTGGGCCGCGGAGATGCCGTCGAGACCGGGCATCTTCACGTCGAGGATGGCCAGGTCGGGCTGGTGTTCACGCACGAGGTCGATCGCCTCATCACCACGACCGCTCTCCGCGACGACCTCGTAGCCCTCTTCCTCCAGCATCTCCTTGAGATCGAGGCGGATGATGGCTTCGTCTTCAGCGATCACGACACGCGTGGACACGGCTGCTCCCGTTCGAGTCATTCCCCGGGCAGGGGCGAAAGGCCAGTCTAGACCGCCGACCACCTTCCCCTCTGACCCGAGCGCGTCAGATGGGCAGATCGCGGGTCGAAGCGACCGGAAACAGCCGTGCGGCGTCGTTCAGAGCTCGTCGAGCAGCTCGTCCTGCCTGAGCTCGAGACGGGCCAGCTCGGCCTCGACCCGAAGACGTTCGGCGTCGAGACGCTCGACGTGGCGCTCGGACCCGCCTTCGAGATCGAAGTGTTCGCGCTGTTCGAGCAGTTCGCTGCGGTGCTGGCGGAGCTTCTTGATCTTCGCCGTGTTCTTCGACAGTTGCCGTTCCACCCGACGTCGTTGCATCGCCGCAGGGTACGACATCGCTTCACGGTGGGACCCATGGGAGACTTCGGCGGTGACGCTCCGCTCCCCCGCCGTTCGTTGGGCGCTGTCGGGCGTCGTCCTGCTGTCGGCCTGTGGTGGCTCAGCAGACGAGGCGGTCGGCTGCGGCCCGATCCTGC
>JAHDHM010000262.1 GCA_020631315.1 Acidimicrobiales bacterium | reverse complement strand
CGAAGGTTTCACGCTCCAGAACTTCAACGACTCGGGCGGTACATCGCTCCAAGAGCAGGCACCGATCCGGGGGACCGCTGGCCTCTGGCTTAGCCATCCCGGGTCGCTGGCCAGCCGATGGACCGTCCAGAACATGACGATCCAGAACAACATCGCGTCTGGCGTCTTCATGGGCGACCACTTCGTGGTCCGTAACAACATCATTCGTGGCAACGGCGTCACCGGCGTCGGCGGTGACCAGTTCCGAGGCGGTTTGGTCCAGGCGAACACGATCGAAGCGAACGGGGCCGACGAAGCTCCCGGAGTCCTCGTGAACGGCGCCGGGATCAAGCTGACGCAGGTCGATGGTGCCGCCGCGCAGCTCCGCATCACCGGGAACACCGTTCGGGACAACAAGCGCGGGATCTGGTGCGACGTCGATTGCAACGGTGTCCTCATCGACTCCAACACCGTCGTCGATCAGGTATCGACTGGGATCTTCATCGAGCTGTCCCGGAATGTGACCATCCGCGACAACGTCGTCCGACGGAGCAGCACCTGGAGCAAGTGGACCGGCGACTGGAACTCCGGAGCCATCGCCGTGGGCGAGTCGGCAGACGTCGTGATCCGTGACAACGTCATCGACGATGCGGAGAGTGCTGTGACCGTCCGTCAGACCCGGCGTCCGGCACACAACGAGTCGTACCTGACCAACCGGCTGGCATCAGGGCTCTACCTCAACACCGTCACCCAGCGCGTCGACGTCGTCGACAACGTGATCCGCAACGCCAACAGCCTCGGCGTCTCGGTCGGAACGACGGGCGCGGCGATCATCGACCTCGACTCCATCCGCTTCAGCGGCAACGACATCGACGGTTCGCCCGAACTCTGGTGGGCGGGCGTGACCGTGAGCGAGAGCGACTTCCAGCAGGATTGGTCGACGCCTCCGACCACGACCGCCGTCACGCTGCCACCGCCGTCGACCACACCGCAGCAACTGTCGACGACGACCACCTCGGGTGTGCCCCGAGCGTCGACCACGGTGGACCGGGCCGACGTGACCACCACCACGGTCAGATCGCCGTCGGATCCGGTGACGCCACCGGTGCCTGTCTTCCCTCCATCCGAGTCGCCGGTTCCTCGTTCGGCGCCGACAGGCGGCCCACTCGCCGACCTCGGTCTGGCAGGGGCCACATCCGAGAGCCGCGCATGGCAGCCGCCGATCGTGATCGGCGGCGAACGAGGCGATGGCGTCGAGGTCCGGATCGGGGACGCAGCAGCCGCTCCGGACGTGCTGGCGCTCGAGTCGAGATTCGCACCGAGCCGACCCTCATTGGTCCCTCCCCTGATGGTCATTGCGTTGGGGGTCATCCTGCCCGGTCTCGCGTTCTTGTTTCAGCGCCGGACTAACCTTCGCTGACCGCCGGGTACCCCCGCTCCGCCCGGTGGCGAGGAGTCGGAAATGATGTTCGAACCGGGTGCGCCTCGCGACACCGCCCGACTGGAGGACTATCTCCGCGCCGCCCGTGAGCGTTGGCCGCTGATCATCCTCGGCGTGGTGCTCGTCGTTGTGCCGATGTGGTACCTGCTCAACCAGCGCGAAGCCACGTATACGGCGCTGTCGCGCGTCGCCGTCGGTCCGACACCGGCGACCTCGGTGAACGCCAACAACCTCGAGCGCCCCAACCTCGAACGTGAGCGTGAGATTCTCGCCTCCAACGCGATCGCTGATCTGGCCATCGAGGGCGCCGCCCTCGACACCGCCCGCGACGACCTGCTGGCCGGGCTCAACGTGTCGTTCCGTCCGGACAGCGACGTCCTCCGAGTGGAGTACACCGATGTCGATCCCGACGAAGCCGCCGCTACGGCGAATGCCGTCAGCCTCGCCTACGTGACCCAACGCGAGTCCGCCGCAGAGCTCTACTACGCCGATCAGATCTCGGAGTTCTCGACCAACGTGGCCGATCTCGAGGCGGAGATCGAGACGATCCAGAGCGACGTGGCGGCCCTCGAGCTGCAGCGGGCCACCCTGCAGAGCGCCGAAGAGGTCGACACCACTGCGGTACAGGCCGCCACCTCCGAGGTCACACGCCTCAACCAGGTCCGCTCGGAGCTGACCAACGAGGTCCGCGAGATCAGCCGGTCGCTGCGAACGCTGGAGCAGGCAGCGTCTCGACGTCCCGTTGCTGCGGAGGTGCTCGGGGATGCCACCGCCCCCGTCGTCGCTGACGGTCTGTCGACGAGTCTGCTCCTTCTCGGCGGTGCGATCACCGGCCTGCTCGTCGGCTTCGCGATCGCCTTCCTCGCCGACCGCCTCGACACGCGAGCCAAGAGCGAAGGCCAGCTCGAGCTCGCACTCGGGGCGTCCGTGCTTGGCAGCGTGCCGCGCTTTGGCCTCCGGAGCGGCAGCGGCGCGGCCTCTCTCATCATGTTGTCCGACGATCGTTCGAATCGAGCGCAGGCGGCTCGGGAGTCGTTCCGTCGCCTGGCTTCGTCGCTGGCGTTCGTTCGCACCTCCGAGTCGATCAGCAGCGTGATCGTGACGAGCGCGAAGCCGGGTGAAGGCAAGACGACATTCGCAGCGAACCTCGCAGTCGCGCTCGCCCAGGCAGGCAACTCCGTTGTGCTCGTCTCGGCCGATATGCGCCGCCCGACGCTCGAGGAGCGCTTCGGCGTGCCGCTTCGGCCGGGCCTCTCGGACTACCTCGGCCGAAACGCCGACATCAGTGCCGTCGACGCCAGCGGTGTGCCGGGATTGCTGATCATCCCCGCGGGCGCCCCGCCCGACAACCCTGGTGAGCTCCTGGCTTCGCCGCAGTTCTCGGCGGTCGTCTCGGAGTCGACCGGCTCGGCGAACTTCGTCATCATCGACACGCCGCCGGTGCTCAGCACCGCCGACGCCAACGCAGCGGCGATGCACGCTGACGGCGTGCTCGTCGTGGTGGACGCTCGCCGGACGAGCACCGAGGAACTGCTCGAAGTGCGGTCGGGATTCGAACGCACCGGTGCGAAGCTGCTCGGTTCCGTCGTCAATCGCAAGCGGTTCCGGCGTCAGATCTTCGGGCGAGGCGGCTATGCGTACTACAGCCGCAATCGGCGTGACGAGGCCGAGGCCATCAAGATTCCGCCGTCGCCCGTGGCGCCGAAGTCTGAGACCGTCGACGTGTCATGACGGCCGGTCTGGAGGGGCTCACCGGAGGCTCGGGCGGCGTTGCCGGCAGCGGTGTCGAGCGGTTCGTCAACCTGCGGCCGGGAGTTCTCGAGCGGTCGCTGGTCGTGCTGGTCTTCGTGACCGTGGTCGTCGGCGACCCGTCGAACTGGTTCCTCGCACGCACCGATCCGAACGCCGACTTCTCCGAAGTCCTAGCGACGGTGGCGTTGCTCTTCGCCGCGGGTCTCGGAACTCTCCGCGTCTTCGGGTCGGGCGACCTCTGGGTGCGGGTGGTCAAGTCTGAGCCAGCGTATTTCGGCTTCGTCGGACTGCTCACAATGTCGACGTTCTGGTCGGCCTCTCCGTACGACACCGCCAGGTTCGCCCTCGACCTTGTGCTCTTGTCTGCATTCGCGTGCTACGCGGTGATGCGCTACGAGACGGCGGAGTGGATCCGGCTGGCCGCGGTGGCGGCGATGCTCGTACTGGCGCTCGAGACGATCTTCGTCTTCGGTCTCCCAGAGTACGGTCGGTCCACGGAGGGCTGGACCGGGGTCCACAGCCAGAAGAACGGTCTCGGTGTGACTGCCACGTTCGAGGTGCTCACCCTGCTGATCGCGTCGCGGCTCTGGCCACGGCGGAGATTTCTCCTCTTGGCGTTCTTCGTCCTCGGACTGGCGTTGCTCGTCGGTTCACAGTCGAAGACAGCGCTCGTCGCGATCGGCGGGGCACTCGCGATGATGCCGGTCTTCGCTGGTTTCCGCGCTCGTCGCACGCTCCCGGGCGCCGTTGCCGCCGCGTTCTTCTCGGTCGGCGGGCTCACCTTGGCGTTCGTGACGGCGAACCTCGGGGCGGTCACCGAGGCGCTCGGGAAAGATCTCACGTTCACCGGACGTACGGAGATCTGGAAAGGGATCATCCCGGTCTTCCTGGATCGGCCGATCCTCGGCTGGGGCCACCAGGCCGCGTTCGGAGGCTACTTCAGCCCCGTGCACGAGGCGTTCATCCAGGCGGGCTGGCAGGCGGCGCACGCGCACAACGCCCTCCTCCAGATCGTGCTCGAGGTGGGCCTCGTCGGGGTGGCCGTCTTCCTCTTCATGTACGTCCGCGTCATCCGGCGATCGATCGTCTACCTCCGACGTACACCGGGGTCACTCGGCCAATACCCTCTCGCGCTCCTGGCGCTCGCCTTCCTTCTCTCGATCACGGAGGCCGGAGTGACACTGATCCAGATCGGATACCTGCACTTCTCGCTGGTCGTTTTGACGGTGGGACACGTGG
Source organism: Acidimicrobiales bacterium (assembly GCA_020631315.1). Next base: position 1,031 of record JAHDHM010000262.1, on the reverse strand, counting down.
TCGTTGGTGACCGACTCGACGCCGCCGATCAGGCGACCGACGCTGCTTCGAGTCTGTCGGAGCGCTCCCGCGCCTGAGCACCCGGCTCCATTCCGAGATCGTGGCAGATGCGATTCCATCGATGCGTCCAATCGTGTCCACGTTCGGCGAGCCGCCGATTGTCGCGACCCATCCGCTCGAGGGCCAAAGGGTCGCGGATTCGCTCGAGCGCCTCGGGCCCGGGTGCGCCTGCGAGTGACAGCTCGAGGTGCTGGATGTCGGACAGGCCGGCGGCGCGGAGCAGGTCCTTGGACGGCAGCTCACCGATGAAGACCGATCCACTCGCAAGACCCTCGTAGATCCGGCCAGTCACCCCCTTGACCGAGCCGATCACGTCCGGACGATCGAACTTCGCGTAGTTCGCAACGAGGAGGTCGGCGGAAGCGAGCCATCGGTAGTAGCGGCGACGGTGGTCCTCGATGTCGGTGTCTTTCGAAATCGTCCCCGGATCGATCTCGTACCCACGGCCGAGCTCTGCGGCCGTCGTCCGCAACCACACGTCCTGCCCGGGGGCTCGACGCCCAGGGTTGGTCGCCAGAAGGGGTCGTGGCCATCTCGGCGGGCCACAGAGGTCGAGGTCGGCGCCCGGCGGCAGCAGCGCGATCCTGGGATCAGCTCGGACCGCTTCGAACGTCTGCGCTCCGAACGGGTTGGTGATGTAAAGGCGATCCACCGACTGAACCGGTTCGTAGGGGGTCGCCCGCTTCCCGAAGTCCGACGGCCAGGCCTCCACGACGATGGCGACGATCGTCGTCTGGGCGCCGACGGCCTTCCGGACCATCGACGCCATGTAGAGATCGAAGATGCCCGGGAGAACCATGACGACGAGGTCCGGCTTCGAGGCGGAGTTGACCCGGGCGCCGAAGGCACTCATGGACATCGCCGCGCGCTCCGGAATCCCGGCACTCCTGAGCCCTTGGTAGAAGTGCCGCCGAACACCCGTGAACGTCTGATCGCTGGTGAAGTCCGGGTGTTCGATCGCGGCGCCCGTC
>JAHDHM010000261.1 GCA_020631315.1 Acidimicrobiales bacterium | reverse complement strand
CAACGTCAACGACTCCGTCACGAAGTCGAAGTTCGACAACCTCTATGGCTGCCGTCACTCGCTGATCGACGGTCTGAACCGTGCCACCGACGTCATGATGGGCGGCAAGGTCGCTCTCGTCGCCGGCTACGGCGATGTCGGCAAGGGCTGTGCCCAGTCACTGCGTGGCCAGGGCTGTCGTGTGATCGTCACCGAGATCGACCCCATCAACGCCCTGCAGGCCGCGATGGAGGGCTTCGAGGTCGATCGCATCGAGAACGTCGTCGGCGACATCGACATCTTCGTCACCACGACCGGCAACAAGGACATCATCTCGGCTGAGCTGATGTCGAAGATGAAGCACAACGCGATCGTCTCCAACATCGGTCACTTCGACAACGAGATCGACATGGCCGGTCTCGAGCGCATGTCCGACGTGCAGCGTCGCAACATCAAGCCCCAGGTCGACGAGTTCGTGTTCCCGTCGGGCAACTCGGTCATCGTCCTCGCCGAGGGCCGTCTCATGAACCTCGGTTGCGCCACCGGCCACCCGAGCTTCGTGATGTCGATGAGCTTCACCAACCAGGTGCTCGCTCAGATGGAGCTCCACGCCAACGCCGAGAGCCTCGAGAACGACGTGTACCTGCTGCCGAAGCACCTCGACGAGGAGGTGGCTCGTCTGCACCTCGACAAGCTCGGCGTGAAGCTGACCAAGCTGTCGCAGGATCAGGCCGACTACCTCGGTGTTCCGGTCGAGGGCCCGTACAAGCCGGCGCACTACCGGTACTGATCAGCGCTGCTGATCGGCTTCGGCTGGTCGGCTCGTGAACTGCGGAACGGCGGCCCTTCGGGGCCGTCGTTCTCGCGTCCGGGCTCGGTCGTGCGCGACGCCTGCCAGACTCACGGCGTGGAGATCACGTGGCACACCGAGACCAGCGGACCCGAGTCGCCATTGCCTGACGAGTGGCACTGGGTCGAGATCGACACCGGCCGTCTGTCGCTCACGGTGATGTCGATCGGGGCGACGCTGTCGGACGTTCGCTACCCGGACCGGGACGGTGACCGGTCGGTGAATCTGACGAAGACGCTGCCGTCGATCGACGACTACGTCGACCCTGACGTCAACAAGGGCTTCGGCTCGACGATCGGCCGCTACGCCAACCGGATCGCCGGCGCGTCCTACGAGATCGACGGTGTCCGCCACGAGGTCGTGGCCAACGAGGGCCCGAACCAGCTGCACGGCGGTCCCGATCACTTCGGGTTCAGGAACTGGGAGCTGTCGGAGACCGAGACCGGTGTGCGCGCTCACCTCGTGTCGCCCGACGGCGACCAAGGTCATCCGGGTCGGCTGGAGGTGTGGCTGGACATCGATGTCGAACCGGACGCCTTCACGTTGCGGTACCGCGCCACGACCGACGCGCCGACGGTCGTGAACCTGACGAACCACGCCTACTGGAACCTCGCCGGTTCCGACGACGCCCGTGGGCACGAGCTGATGGTCCGTTCGGATCGGGTCGTGATGGTCGACGACGCGTCGATCCCGACCGAGATCGTCGACGCCGAGGGCTACTTCGACCTGAGCTCACCGGTGTTGTTGGCTGACCGTCCCGCCGGGTTCGACCACTGCTTCGTCGGTGAAGAACTCTCGGGAGTGCTGCGCGATCCGTCCTCTCGTCGGCGGATGACGGTCACGACCGACCAGCCGGGTCTGCAGGTGTACACATCCAACTTCGCCGACCCGTCGTACTCCGCGGTGTGCCTCGAAGCCCAGCTGCTGCCCGACACGCCGAACCGACCCGACTTCGGTTCGGCGGTCCTGCGACCGCGGGAGACCTACACCCAGGTCACCCGCCACGACTTCGGAGTCGACTGAGCGCTCGGACTACCGTCGGCTCGACGAAGGGGGTTGACGATGGAACTCGAGGGGAAGGTCGCGCTCGTCACGGGCGCTGCCAGCGGTATCGGTCTGGCGATGGCGCACCGGTTCGCCGAAGCCGGCATGAAGGTCGTGATGGCCGACGTCGAGGTCGGCGCGCTCGAACCGGCTGGGGAGGCGGTCTCGGCTCACGGCACCGACGTGCGCACCGTCGTGTGTGACGTGCGGTCCGACGACGACGTCGCTCGCTCGGTGAAGGAGGCGTCGTCGCTCGGTGGGCTCCACGTCATGTGCAACAACGCCGGCGTGTCCGGTGGCGGCGGCATGTGGGAGTCGACGGAGGAGGACTGGCTCTGGACGGTCGACGTCAACCTGCACGGCGTGGCCCGCGGCATCCGTCACGCCGTGCCGATCATGATCGAGCAGGGTGAGGGCCACGTGGTGAACACGTCATCGATGGCCGGCATCACCGCCATGCCCTCGACCGGTGCCTACACCGCCTCGAAGCACGCCGTGGTCGCCATGTCCGAGCTGCTGCACCACGAACTGGCGCTGCGTGGTCACACGGGTGTCGGCGTGTCGGTGCTCTGCCCGGGCTGGGTGGCGACCAACCTGATGGAGAGCGATCGCAACCGGCCGGGCGGCCCTCGGGAGTCCGACCCGAACGTGTCGCCCGAGCAGGCGGCGTTCCGTGATCAGATCCTCGCCGCGTTCCACGCCGGGAAGGACCCGTCGGAGATCGCACAGATGGTCTACGACGCCATCCAGGAGCGTCGCTTCTGGATCATCACCCACGACGACTGGTTCCCGTCGGCCGTCGGTCGCGCCCAAGACGTGATCGATCAACGGAACCCGGAGATCCACCTCTGGCCCCTGTAGCCATCACCCCTCCCGCATCTGGATGGTCCCAGCGCGCGTAGTGCGCGCTGCGACCCCGTGGATCGGGAAGACCGCCGCGATCAGGCGTCGGGGATGAGGGTGTTGCCGAAGATCTGCCAGGCCAGTGCGGACTTCGCGACGAAGCTGAGGACGATGTAGGTCTTCTCGCCGTGCACGTAGTCGGCCCACTTGCCGGTCTGGCGGTACTGCAGCCACTGGGTGACGGCGAAGCAGTTGAAGAACACGAAGATCGACACGATGATGCCGTAGACGAACGCGGGTGGGCCCTCGCCGCCGTCGGCGCTCACGTTGGCGATGATCGACACGACGATCGCCGTCCACGGGCCGATCCCGGCGACGCACCCGAACCAGAATGGCGTCCACCAGGCGTCGGGGCCCGGTCGGCTGACCATCTCCATGATCCAGCCGAACAGGATCATGGCGGCGTTGACGAAGGCGATGGCGATCAGCGCGGCGATGTCCGTGATGCCGGTGACCATGGCGATCAGGACGATCATCAGCGTCGACGACAGCGAGTACTCGACCCATCGGAAGCGGTTCCGGCCGCGCTCGAGCTCGTGGTGGTAGCGATCGTCGGCGATCACCACGATCACGTGGAACAGCGCGGACAGGAACGAGAACGCCGCCACGCCGAGCGCCAGTGGGAACGAGAACACCTCGTTGAACACGCCGTTGTCGATGTCGTTCCCGGGCGGGCCATTGATGTTGAACGACGTGACGGGCAGCCCGAAGTCACGGTCGCCGATCAACACGATGACCAAGCCGGTGACGAAGTGGAGTCCTGCCGCCAGCAGGTTCCAGCGGCGGAGCTTGGCGGTGACGTCGGGGGCGAGCGTCAGGATCGGGCGGTCGAGATCGAGCATGGCCTGTCCAACCAGACGGCCTGCAGCTGTGTTCCCCCGATGGCGTGATACGTGGGGTGCGTGTCGTTGACGCCAACCGGCCGATCGGTCGACACTCGTGACATGTCGCCGGTCAGTTCCTCGCCCGCAGCTTCCTCCGCGCGTCTGACGCGCCGCGTCGCAGTGCTGTTCGTCGAGGGCTTCCAGTCGCTCGACGTGACCGGGCCGGTCGAGGTGTTCGATGGAGCCAATGTCGCGATCCGCACGGCCAGGCTGCGAGAGCCCGAGTACGAGGTCGAACTCGTCGGTCCGCACGCGGGGCCGGTACGTAGCGACGGACCGATCACGCTCCACGCCGATCGAGCCTGGGACGACCTCGACGTGTCGACGGTCGACACGTTCGTCGTCGCCGGAGGCAACGGTGTGCACCGCACCTACGCCGATGCGGGCCTGATGGAGGTCATCCGTCGAGCACACTCGGCCTGCCGGCGAGTCGTCTCGGTCTGCACCGGCGCCTTCCTCCTGGCCGAAGCCGGAGTGCTCGACGGTCGGTCGGCGACGACGCACTGGTCGCGGTTCGAGGAGTTCGAGCGGCGCTACCCGCGAGTCGCACTCGACGTCGACGCCCTGTACGTGAACGACGGCCGCATCGCCACGTCGGCCGGGGTGACGGCTGGTATCGACCTCGTCCTCAAGCTGGTCGAGGACGATCTCGGCACCCAGGTGGCCCAGGCGATCGCCCGGCACCTGGTGATGTTCCTGCGTCGCCCCGGTGGGCAGAGCCAGTTCTGTGCGCCGGTGTGGGCGCCTCCGGTCGAGGTCGAACCGATCCAGCGTGTGCGGGCACTCATCCATGCAGAACCGCACGCCGACCTGTCGGTCGGTCGGCTCGCCGAACACGCGGGGATGAGCGAACGGAACTTCACCCGTGTCTTCAGCAAGGAGATCGGGGAGAGCCCCGGCCGCTACGTGGAGCGAGTGCGCGTCGACGAGGCACGCCGAGCGCTGGAGCACCGGTCGTCAGGGGTTGCCGCGATCGCGAAGGACTGTGGCTTCGGTACGGCCGAGACGATGCGCCGTGCGTTCCTCCGCAACCTCGGCGTACCGCCGAGTGCCTACCGCGCTCGCTTCGGCGAAGCTTCAGTGCACGACCTCGTCAGCGTCGACCGCGGACTCGAGACAGGAGCAGCATCATGACCACCTACGGAGTGTTGATCTTCGACGGCGCCGAGGAGCTCGACTTCGCCGGGCCATGGGAGGTGCTGACGGCGTCGGCCATGATCCGATCCGGCCCGGACGGTCCGATCGACTCGGTCGTGACCATCGCCCAGAACGGTGGCACCGTCCGAGCGAACAAGGGCATGCGCGTCGTCGCCGACCACTCGTTCGCTGATCACCCCGACCTCGACGTGGTGCTCGTTCCGGGCGGATCCGGAACCCGGACCGAGGTCGACAACGACGTGCTGATGGAGTGGCTCCGGCGGGTCGGACCCGACTGCGAGTGGGTCACCAGTGTCTGCACCGGCTCGCTGCTGTTGCACGAGTCCGGGCTGGCCAAGGGCCGACGGCTCTGCACTCACTGGGGTTTCGAGGACGCGATGGAAGCCCGCGGCGACTGCACCGTCGTTCGTGACGAGCGGTTCGTCGCCGACGGCAACGTGGTGTCGAGTCAGGGCGTGTCCGCCGGCATCGACATGGCGCTGTGGCTCGTCGGCCAGATCGAGTCACCCGAGCATGCCCGCCAGGTGCAGCGCTTCATCCAGTACGAGCCGCAGCCGCCCTACGAGGACGTGCCCTACCCGGTCTGAACCAGGCGACCTTGACCGGTGTGCCTCAGGAGCCGACG
>JAHDHM010000260.1:2295-5444 GCA_020631315.1 Acidimicrobiales bacterium | reverse complement strand
GGGGGCACGGAGCGACCCTATCCCAGGCCCATTCCGCGGACTGGACGATCGTCCAATCGATACTGGACGATCGTCCAGTCGGTTCGTAGAGTTCGGCCTCGTGCCATTGACTCACCGCTCCAGCGTCATCGAGGACATCGTCGATCTGGACACGTATCCGATCCACCGCCTCGACTCCCCTGTCCGTGCCGAGCTGGTCGCCGAGACCCGCAAGCAGATGGACGCCGTGGGCTGCTGCCGGATCTCCGACTTCGTCCGACCCGAGGCGATCGCGGCGATGAAGGAAGAGGCCGAGCGCCTGCACGACCGCACCACCTGGGCGGTCATGGACCACAACCCCTACGCCGGGCCGGACGACCCGTCGCTGCCCGAGGACCACCCGCGTCGACGGTTCCAGCACCGCGAGAGCGGCTTCATCAACTCCGACGAGCTCGACGCGACGTCGGTGCTGAACCGCATCTACGACGCCGACGTGATGACCCACTTCGTCTGGGAGTGCCTCGGCACCGACCGTCCGATCTACCGGTGGTCCGATCCGCTCGGCTGCAACCCGTACGGGATCATGGAGTCCGACCACTACTTCCCGTGGCACTTCGACGGCAACGAGTTCACCGTCTCGATCCTCGTGCAGAAGGCCGAGGGCGGCGGCGTGTTCGAGTACGTGCCCGACATCCGCACCCCCGAGGACGAGAACTTCCCCGGTGTGCAGGAGATCCTCGACGGCAGCCGCGAGGGCGTCCACGAGCTCGACCTCGAGCCCGGCGACCTGCAGCTGTTCAAGGGCCGGTTCTCGATGCACCGCGTCACACGCATCGTCGGCGACACCACGCGCATCATCGCCCTGCCGACCTACGTGTACGACCCGTTCCGGATGAACAGCCCGCACCACGCCGAGACGTTCTACGGCCGAGCGACCGACCTCCACACGTCGCGTGCCGGCCTGCTGGTCGACGGCCTCGCCGACTGAGCTGCTTCCGCACCGTCGATCGCGCAGCTTTCGGCGGACGCCACACACGTGATGGACTGATCGGATGGTCGTTGCCCCCACCCTCGTCGACGAACTTCCTCCCGGCTACGCCTGGCTCGACGACGAGCCTGCGTTCGACCCTGCGATCCACCTCAACCTGACGATGCCCGAGCGGATCGACACGCTCGCGGACTTCGGCTACTCGACCGACGAGATCGAGCCGACCGCCACACCGGTTGCCGCCACCTCGGCGTTCCGTGTGCTGTCCGACGAAGGCGCTGCGGTGTTCCTCGACATCTGCCGACGCCTGAAGCAGTTCGCCGCCGAGCCGAACGAGCGCATCCAGGTGATGGTCCGCCAGACCGTCTATCGGTCGAAGTTCATGCGCGACCTGTGCGTGTCGCCCGAGGTGACCGAGCACATGAGCCGCATCTACGGCGTGCCCGTGGCCTCGCACACGATGGGGTCGCACCTCGGCCACCTGAACTTCGCGCCGCTCGATCTGGAGCGCCCGGTCGACAAGTGGCACCACGACACGCTGGCCCTCGACTACGTGATGTGCGTCAGCGACCCTGCTCAGCAGGACGGTGGCGACTTCGAGTACTTCCACGGCACGAAGGCCGAGGCTGCCGCGTTCGCCGAGGCCGGCGAGACGCCGCCTCGTGACCGCGTCGTCGTGGTCGAGTGGCCGGGCCCCGGGTACGCCGTCGCCCTCCACGGCAACATGGTCGTCCACCGGGGTGGTCCGGTGCACAGCCCGTGCGAGCGCATCACCATGGTCAACGGCTACGTGGCGCTCGACACCACGAAGGACGACCAGACCCGCTCGCACGATCTCGTCGCCATCGATCCGGCAGTGCCCCTGTTCCACGAGTGGGGGCGTCACGCCGCCTGGCGAGGAGCGTCACGCCTGCAGGCGATCATCGACGAACTCGAGTTCGAGGCCGACCCTGCCGTCGTCGCCGCCAAGCTGCAGGACGCCGTCGCCGAGGTCAACGAGGCCGTCGAGCAGATGACCAGCGGCAACGCCGAGCTCTTCCACTACGAAAAGGCCGCTCGCTGACGGTCGCTCGCTCTCTCCTAGAGCTTGTACACGCGGGTGGCGGTGTCGACGAACATCGCCTGTTGCTCGGCCTCGGTGTAGCGGGCGGCGATCTTCTTTGCGCCGTTCCAGTAGACGGCGTAGCTGAGCGAGAAACGATCGACCGGGAAGTTGCTCTCGAACATGCAGCGGTCGGGACCGAACACCTCGATGGTGTGGTGGTACCAGCGCTCCTGCGCAGCGACGAACTCGTCGGACGTGGCCGGCCGGGCGGCCTCGTGCCAGCCGTAGCCGTTGTCCGGCATGGCGAGACCACCGAGCTTGGCCACCACGTTCGGGTTCTCGGCCACGGCAGCGATGTCGGACGCCCAGTTGTCGAACATCTCGTCCAACCGCCCCGCGTAGCGACCCACGCCGATCGGCGTCGAGAAATGATCGAGCACCAAGGTCGTCTCCGGACACGACCGGGCCAACATGGAGAACTCGCCGAGCTGGTGGTGGTACTGCCACGTGTCGTACGTGAGGCCACGCTCACCGAGACGACGCACGCCACGGCGGAACGCCGGGTCGGCGTACTTCCCGTCGCGGGCCATACCGGGAATGGTCATCACCTCGGGCTCCAGGCACCGTGAACCGGCGTCGCGGATGCCCTTGAACAGATCACCAGCCGACGCCGCGTGCGCGTCGAGGACCTCGTCCAACTCGTCGAGCGTCAGGTCGGCGGTCGCCACGATGCCGGCGATGGTGGCCTGACCCTCACGAGCCGCACTCTCGTTGGCGTTCGCGACGACGAAGTCGGTCTCACCGACCGGCTTCAGGTGGTCAGGGCCGTCCTGGCGGTACGAGGCACCGCACTCGATGAACACCGTCTTGGTGATGTTGTGGCCGGCACCGGTGTCGGCGTGGAGGTCGTTGAGTCCGTACGGCAACGCGCCGCCGACCGGCCACAGGTGGTGGTGCGGATCGACGATCTCACGCTCGGGGTCGACGATGTCCTCGTCGACCTGGGCATACCACTCGGAAGTCTGCGGGGCCGGGGCGTCACTCATGGCCCGATGCTCGCATCTCTGCTGTCGCCGCGCCCAAGTGAGGCCGTCAGCCAGCGGCTGCTCCCGCTTCGGATGTCGCGTCACCGTCGAT
>JAHDHM010000260.1:0-2285 GCA_020631315.1 Acidimicrobiales bacterium | reverse complement strand
GGTCCCGCCATCGGACCGACTCCTGGAGTTGCGTCGCCGTCGATGCCGAAGAACCGGCGGCACCCGTCGACACCCTCGATGGTGATGCCGTCTCGGCGGTGCTGTCGCCAGACCTCGACAGGCAGCCGTAGCAGCTGTTCGATGTCGGCTTCGTCACCGAAGTCGACGCGACGGAGCCCGTTCGGTTCGTAGCCGAGACGACGCGACACGCCCAGGCTGCCGCCGTTCGACACGCGCGCCCCGCTGTGCGCCTCGACCGCGCCGAGCTCCTCGAACGCGAGTTGCAGCACGGCCGCACGCATCTCGGTGCCATACCCCTGCCGATGGAAGCGACGACTCAGCCACGAACCGGTGTCGACCACCCGGAGCTTGGCGAAGTTCTTGCCCGACACACTCTGAAGCCCCGCCGCTTCGCCGTCGACCCAGACGCCGAACGGCACATGCCAGGAGTCCGGAGTCGAGTCGACCCGAGTCCGCCAGTGGAACTTCAGGAAGCCCTCGGTGAACTCGGGCTCCTCGAGCAGACTCCATCCGAAGTTGAACGGGAACGGGTCGTCACCGTGGATGTCACGACCGGCCTCGACGAACTTCGGCATGTCCTCGTCGGTCACGGCTCGCAGCTCGAGCCGCGGCGTCGTGATCCTGAGTCCGAAGGGCGGCCAGTGCGTTGCGTCCATGCGCCGACGGTACGCAGGCCCAGACCGCCGATGCCGTCGAATTCAGGACGACCGGGTCAGTCGTGCCGACCGCGGGCCTCGAGGGCTGCCTCGAGGTGTTCCCACGTCACGGTCATGGCGGCGTCGTCGTGACGCAGTGCGACCAGCGCGGCCTCGCGCAGCAGACCCGCCATGTCGGCGAAGGACAGTCCATCGCAGCGTGCCGCCAGCTCGTCGAGGTCGACGGCCTCGTCGATGGCGACGTCGGTGATGTCGAGCATCTTCCGGCGACTCGCCTGCTCGGGCAGGCCGAGCTCGATGTGCACCTCGAACCGGCCCGAGCGCAGCAACGCCGGGTCGATGAGGTCGCGCCGGTTGGTGGCGCCGATCACGGCGATCTGGCCGCGGTCGGACACGCCGTCGAGCTCGGTCAACAACGCGGCCACGACCGAGTCGGACACCGATGACGACGAGCGTCCTCGGACCGGAGCGAGTGCGTCGAACTCGTCGAAGAAGATGATCGACGGCGCTGCGGCACGGGCTCGCTCGAACACGTCACGCACCCCACGCTCCGACTCACCGACGTACTTGTCGAGCAGCTCGGCACCCTTGACGCTGAAGAAGGCGGCACCGGCCTCGTGCGCCAACGCCTTCACGACGAAGGTCTTGCCGGTGCCGGGAGGTCCGTAGAGCAGCACACCCTTCGGGGGCTCGATGCCCAACTGGGCGAAGCGTTCCGGCGAGGACACGGGCCAGATCACCGCTTCGGTGAGTCGCTGCTTCACGTCCTCGAGGTTCGCGACCTTGGAGAAGCCGAAGCTCGTCATCTCCCCGACCGGCACTGCGCCGAGCGAGGGCGAGACCGATCCGATGGCTGCGAGCAGTGCGTCGGTGTCGACGGTCCCGCCTCGGAGTGCGAGCACGCTCGACGCCTGCACGACCGATGCCATCACATCGGCACCGGAGAACCCGGACGATGCAGCCGCGAGGCGATCCACGTCCACACCGGTCTCTGATCCGGCACCGGCAGCAGCTCCCGGTAGCTCACGCAGCGCCGCGTCGAAGAGGGCGCGACGGCGTTCGAGGTCGGGCGGCGGGATGGTGATCGAGCGCGGCAGGAGCGGCGACTTGGCCAGTGACGGCGGCAGCTGACCGAGCGACGAGATGCCGATCACCACGGCGAGACGGGGTGTCGACGCCACGGTGTCGAGCAGCCAACGCAGGATCGCTGCTGCGTGGGTGCGGAAGGTCGACGTGGCGTCGTCACCGGTGATGGCCTCGGCGTGGGCGAGGTGGATGACCGTCGGTCCGGAGGCGCCGTGCACGGCGGCGCTGAGCTTGTCGAGCAGCTTGTCGGCCTTGAAGACCAGGGTGGCGTCGATCTCGGTGACCGAGCAGCCGGCTCGTCTGGCCGCTTCGTGGACCAGTTCGCTCTTGCCGCACCCGGCGGGGCCGGCGAGGAGTACGCCGGCGACCTCGGGGAGCCCCCACACCGTCGCCAGGTCCTTGGGGCCGGCGAGCAGCGAACACCAGCCGGTGAGCAGGTCGAGCTCGTTCTCCAGCCCCGCGAGCAACGCGTCGGCCACAGAGGCCGAGCCAGAAGAGCCAGCGTCGGCCACAGAGGCCGAG
>JAHDHM010000259.1:1684-5456 GCA_020631315.1 Acidimicrobiales bacterium | reverse complement strand
CGACCGAGATCAGATCACGACCTCGTCGGGCGAAGTCGTCAGCCTGGAAGTGACGGGTGAGATGACCGATGGCCAGACGACGTCGATCGCCATCACGATCGTCGCCGCGCTCATCGTGCTGATGCTCTTCTTCTGGGCCACCGAGTTCCGGCCGATGCTGGCCGTGATCGCCGTCTCACCGATCCTGCTCGTGCTCATGTGGGTCCTCGGGACGATGACGATCCTCGGCATCCCGTACAACGTGGTCACCGCGCTCATCACGGCGCTGTCGATCGGCATCGGCGTGGACTACACGATCCACATCATCCACCGCTTCACCGAGGAGCTCGACTCCGGCAGGTCTCTGCTGGAGGCCACGACGACGACGCTGGCGACGACGGGTTCGGCCCTCATCGGATCGGCGCTGACGACGGCACTCGCGTTCGCGGTGCTGCTATTCAGCCCGCTCGTGCCGTTCCAGCAGTTCGGCCTGGTGACCGGCATCACGATCCTCTACGCGCTGATCGCGTCGATCGCCATCGTGCCGCCGATGCTGATCGTCTGGGCCGCCTACCACCAGTGGCGAGCCACCATGGACCACTGAGCCCCAGCTAAGAGAGCAGGGCGGTCAGGCTTGCGACGAGGACCGACTCGGTGGCGGCGATCGACAGGTCGCGGTGTCGACGCATGAAGTCGAGCGAGTCGAACTGCGTGAGCACGTCGCCGGCCGACAGCGCGGCCCGACGTCGCTCGTCGTTCATCGCCGAGAGCTCGGGAGCGAACTGGATCTCGAACTGGGCTCGAAGGCGATCCCGCGCCCGGGTCTGGTTCTTCAGGATCCGAGGATGACGCGCGGCGTTGGCCATGGTCGCCCGGTACACCGGCGCCATGCGTTCGAACAGCCGCAGCCGCATGGCCACGAAGTCGGCGATCCGCTGGTCGAGCGGACCCTCACCAGGATCGTCGAGCTGGGAGAACTCATAGCCGATCTCCTGCGTCCGCCGGATCGCCTCGTCGAGCAGATCAGCCGGATCGGCGAAGTACCGATACAGCGACCGCAACGACAGACCCGATCGTTGGGCGACCTGCTCCATCGTCGGGAACATCGACTCCTCGGCGAACATCGCCAACGTCGCGTCGACCACGGCATCGATGTTGCGTTGACGGCGCGCCGAACGACCGTCGACGGGCTGCTCATCCGCAGCGTCGAGCGCGTCGTCGAGGTCCGGTGTTGGTTCCGTGGCCGTCATGCAGCCCCAGAAGATACGGGTGCATCGCCGTCGACGACCATCTCTGCGACGAGGCGCATCATCTCCCGGGCCACCATCGGCCCGGCGTTCTGGTTCTGACCGGTCACCAGGTTCCCGTCGACCACCCAGTGGTTCGCGAGAGGATCTCGTCGCCGGGTCTGGCTCTCGAACTCGGCGCCGAGCTTGCGCAGCTCGGTCTCGGGGTGCTGCGGCGTGGCCGTGATGCCGAGCTCGCGGACCTGCTTGTCGGTCACCGCACTGATCCGTCGGCCGGCGACGAGGGGCGAGCCGTCCGGTGCCGTGGCCTTCAGCAGACCGAGCGGTCCATGGCACACGCCACCGATGACCGCCCCACGCTCGTTGGCGGCGGTGATCTGCGCTCCGAGCTCCTCGGAGAAACCGAGGTCGAACGCAGCGCCCCACCCACCGGCGAGGAACACGATGTCGTAGGCCTCGATGTCGACGTCGCCGACGGCGAGCGACTCGGTGACCTTCTCGCGGAGCACCGGGTCGGCGAGGAACCGGTCGCACGCCTCGGACCGCAGGGGTGGACGCAGCGAGACAGGATCGACCGGGATCACGCCACCCTTCGGGCTCGCGACGTCGACCTCCATGCCGGCGTCGAGGAACGCGTAGTACGGCACGGTGAGCTCACTCGCATAGACACCGGTCGCCTTGCCGATCTCGAGCACGCCGTGGTTGGTGGCGATGACGAGCGCGCGTCGCCCGGCGACATCGCCGTCGAACGTCTCGGTGTCGTGTGGATGCAGACCGGCGCGACCGAGCAGCTTGCGCAGGGCCCGAGCCGGCGGCGGCGCCTTCTTGACGGCGGGGATCTTCGAACCGGCCCGCGTCGCGTACGGCCAGGGCTGGTTGCGTTCGGGCACCGACGCAGCCCGCTCCTCGGAGAGACGGACCTGCAGGTGGTCGAACACCGCAGCCGCCTCCGGGTCGCCCCATCGGTTGGCTGCCTCGATCGGGTCGGCGTCGAGGTCGTACAGCTCCCACTGGTCCGGCAGCGGTTCCGTGCGGTAGGTGTCGCCCGCCGGACCGCTGCTCGACAGATGGCGCACGCCGGGTTCGGTCCAGGTGTCGGGGTCGTCGAAGCTCCGAACGATCTTCCACAGATGCCCGGCACCGCCGGCCGCGGTCTCGTCGACGACGCGTACCACGATGCTCTCGAAGTTCGCGGCGACGTGAGCGGGCACCTGAATGCGTAGCGGTGGCGGCTGCTTGTCGACGCGACCCAAGCGACGGGCCATACCGCTCGCACCCGAGTCGCCTTCGGGCATGTTGTCGCGGGTCATCGAGTAGACGGCCCGCTCGCGATCGGCTGGTGCGCCGTCCACCACCGGACTCAGGTCACGGCCGGGCAGCGGATGCAGCTCGGTGAAGTCATCCCGCAGATCGGCGGCGAGCGCGTCCACGTCGAGCCCCGCAGCGCCGAGCAGCGTCGGGATGACGTCGACGTGGGAGGTCGGTGCGTCGTCGACGACACGCGCCTCGGTCGCCGTCGACCCGGTCCGCACGACGGTGAACGGGATGCGGGTGGCCTCGTCGTAGAGGTTGAACCACTTCTGGTGCAGGCCGCCGTGGGCGCCGAGCAGCTCGCCGTGGTCGGTGGTTCGCACGAGCACCGCCTCGTCGGAACCGCCTTCGGTGACCGCACGACGAACCCGGTCGAGGGGGCCATCCGCCGCTGCGTGGAGGCGGTGATACAGGTTCCGATACGTCTGCGCGTTGTCCCGATAGGCCCGCTCGACCATCGGGGCCGGGCCGTACGTGGTCGGGTAGCTCGCTCGGTAGGCGATCTGCGACGCCGGCTTGGTCGAGAGATCCTCGTCGTCGGTGGGTGACGCCGGCACGTCGGGCGGGGTCATCGCGTCGGGCTCGGCGAACGGGTTCTGGGCACCACGCCCCGGCATGCGGCCCAGCCAGGCCGGCGCGAACACGATGTCGTGCGGATTCACGAAGCACACGACCAGCAGGAACGGCCGGAGCGCCTCGGCGTCACCACGACGACGGCGCTCATAGCGGTCCTCGAGCCAGCCGATCGCACGGTCCGCGTACACCGGATCGCTCACGAGGCCCGACTTGGCGGGCTCGGCACCGTGCGGATCGGGGCCGACCCAGCCGGAGAACCCGAACTCGTCGAGCGGATCGGCATCGAGATAGCGCTGCACCGCAGCGACATCGACCACACCGTGCGCGTCGTGTGTCGCCAGCGACTCGCCATCGTCGCCCATCAGGTCCGAGTGGGTCATGTGCCACTTGCCGACGTACTTCGTGTCGTAGCCGCCGGCCCGGAACCAGTGTCCGAGTGTGGGGACCTCGCCGGGGCGCAGCCAGCGCATCCGGGAGTCGTCTTCCATCTTCCCGAGACCGTTGGTCTGGGTGACACCGTGCACGTCGGGATACTGACCGGTGAACAGGGTCGGCCGACTCGGCACGCAGGCCAACGAGCCGGTGTAGTGACGGCGGAACGACACGCCGTGGTCCTCGAACCACTGGGCGCCGGTGAGCACGTCGCGCCGCCAGCGGGC
>JAHDHM010000259.1:0-1674 GCA_020631315.1 Acidimicrobiales bacterium | reverse complement strand
CGACGTCGTCGGCCTCGTACGGCGGGGCCGCACGTTCCTGGTCGGTCATCAGGACGATGACGTCGGGTCGGGTGGCGTGGCCGGATGTGGTCGCTGGATCGTTGCTCATGCCGCCTCCTCCTCGGCGAGCTGGTTGACGTGGGCGGCGAGACCGCTGACGAGCTTGCGTGACGATCGGGCCAGGACCTTGCCGAACACCCGAGCGGCTGCCCGCTGCGGCGGCCGGACCCCGGCGGCGTCGATCTCGGTGGTCAGCCGGACGAGGGATCCCGACCCGTCGGCGGTGACCGTCCACGTGTTGGTGACCTTGCGGACCACAGGCGGCAGGCCCTCGAGCTCGTACCCGAGCCGCTCCCCCACCTCCCAGGTGACGATGCGTTCGAGCAATGCGTTACGCCCCACCTGCACCCGACGAACGGCCCCCACACCGTCCGCGCGTTCGCTCGCGATCGACGAATGGTCCACGTTCGGGGCCCATCGGGCGATGGCTCCGAAGTCCGCCAGCACCGACCACACCACGTCGGGCGATGCCTCGACCCGGACCTCTTCACTCTGTTCGGCCATGACCTGACCGTAGCGCCCGCCAGAGAAAGTGTCACACCAACCGGCACATTCTGGCGACCCCGGACGAGCCGTCTGTTCGCAGCGCTGCTCTGGCAACGCCTGCGACAGACAGTTCAGTCCTGCCGGGCCGGTGCCGTGTGGGCCCTCAGCCCCGAGGCACGACCCAGCGGACGACCAGTCCCGACGGGTCGTTGGGTTCGAGTGCCAGCGATCCGCCGAGGGCGGTGGCGCGGGCCTCCATGTTGGCGAGCCCGGACCGACTGACGCCATCGCGCAGCCCTGTGCCGTCGTCGGCGACCCGGAGCTCGATGTCGGTGTCGACCGTGACGGTCACCTCGACGTTGGCCGCACCGGAGTGACGACGGGCGTTCGACAGCGCCTCTCGCAACACCGCGAGCAGGTCGGCGAGCACCGCCGCGCCGACACCTCCGTCCACGTCGCCGACGAAGCGCACCGACGCGGGCTCACCCGACGCGGACCCCATCTGGCCGGTCACGTCGAGGATCTGCATCCGTGCCGAGCGATCGTTGTCGCGGTCACGGCGGAGGCCGTGGATGGTCGACCGGATCTCGGTGATCACAGCATCGATGGCGTCCACGCTGTCGTCGAGCACGTCGACGACCATCGGATCGTCGATCCGTGCCGGCAGCCCCTGCAGCCGCAGGCCCACGGCGAAGAGGTGCTGGATCACCCGGTCGTGGAGCTCCCGTGCGATGCGGTCGTGGTCCTCGGCGATCGACTGGCGCCGTTGCGCATCAGCGCGAGCGGACTCGGCAGCCATGCGATCGGTCAGGTCCCGCACCGCGACGAGCGTGACCACTCCCCCGTCGGTGTCGATCGGGCTCAGGCTGATCGTGATCGGGAAGAGTTGACCGTCGGCTCGCTGACCCTGGAGAAAGCGACTGGCGCCCATCGAGCGCGTCGCCGGCTGCTCGTCGTACCGGGCACGCAACTCGACGTGCCGGTCGCGGGCGCCGGGTGGAACGCACTCTTCGACGGTTCGGCCCACGGCTCCGTCCTCGAAGGCGAAGAGCTGTTCGAAGGCCTCGTTGGCGTCGCGGATGACGCCGTCCGAGTCGACTGCAGCGAGGCCGTCAGCACCGGCGGCCC
>JAHDHM010000004.1:4004-31417 GCA_020631315.1 Acidimicrobiales bacterium | reverse complement strand
CCGTCAACACACGAAACGGGTGCTGAAGCAGACGACCGCGCTGCCGACGTGATCCCCAGCAGGGCCAGCTCCGGCCCCGTGTGTCGTGGAGGACAGATGTCACCAGTGCTCGCCCAGTTCCTCGTGAACGGTGGACCCGGCTCAGCCGCCGGGGAGCGTGCCGAACGCGTCGCCGAGGCCATCGACGGCCGAACCGTCGTGACGTACCGCACCGGCGGTCGTCTGAGCGACGCCATCGCCATGGCCCGCTCGGTGAACGAGGTCGACCCGAAGGTCGTCTACTCGATGGACCTCGCCCTGACCCCGAGCATCGCCTGGCTGCTCGCCGGACGGCGCCCGATGATCGTCGACACCGGCGACACGCCACGCTTCTTCCTCGACCTGATCGACGCCTCGTTGCCGGCTCGCTGGCTGGCGACCGCCCTCGAGAAGGTCACCTACGGCGGTGCCGAACGCATCGTCGTCCGCGGAGAGCACCACAAGACGCAGCTCGTCGAAGCCGGTCACGACCACGTGTCGGTGATCCCCGACGGGGTCGACCTCGACACCATCCGACCGATGGACGTCGCTGCCCTCCGCCGCCAGCTCGGCATCGACGACGTCCTCACCGTCGGCGTCCAGGGCAACTTCACCTGGTTCCCGCAGCTCGGCGGCGGGATCGGCTGGGATCTCATCGAAGCCATGGGTCGCCGCAAGGACCTCGGCGTGCACGCCGTGTTCATCGGCGACGGTCCCGGCATCGCCGAACTCCGCAAGCTCGCCGACCATCACGGCATCGCCGACCGGGTCCACGTCATCGGACGGGTCCCCTACGCCGAGCTCCCTCGGTACCTCTCGCTCTGTGACGTCACGCTGCTCACCCAGACGAACGACCCGTCGAGCTGGGCACGCACGACCGGCAAGCTCCCCACCTACCTCGCGTCGGGCCGCCACGTGCTCTCCAGCCGGGTCGGCACCGCTGCCGACCTGCTGCCCGACGCCCACCTCATCGACTACGTCGGCCACTGGGACGACACGTACCCGGACCGACTCGGTGAACGACTCGCCTCGCTCGAGGCCGATGCGATCGCCACCCGAGCCGCGGGTGACGCCCTCCGGTCGCTGTCCGAAGCATTCGACTACGACGACATCGCGGCACAGCTCGCCGACGAGGTCATGAACATCGCAGGTGCACGATGAACACGAACCACTGGCGCTACCGGCCCGGCGTCGCCGCCGACCCCGAAGGGGGCATCCTCCTCGTCGGCGAGGACACTCCCGGCGCGCTGCTGTGGAGCCTTCGTCCCGGCATCGAGAAGGCCGGACCGACCACGGTCCTGAACCCGCTCGCCGGCGCCCGCGAGCTCGTCGGCGCACCCGGCCGCATCGCCGCGGTACGACGCCGCATCGCCTCTCGTGACGGCGCGGCTCGGCTCGTCGAAGCCGTCGGCCAGCTCCGGCCCGAGCACGTCGTCCTCGTCAAGGGACGTGGCATCGACGGTGCGGCCATCGAGGAGATGCGTGGTCTCGGAGCGAAGGTCACCTGCTACTACCCGGACAATCCGGCGTGGCGTGGCGGCGATCCGGGCGCTCGCGAGCGCCTCATCGCCTGTGACACCGCCGTCCTGTGGTCCAACCGTCAGGCCGATCTGCTGCGCGACGATGCACGCCGCGTCGAGGTCCTGCCGTTCGGCTACGACCCGAACTGGTTCCCCGTGACCGAGCCCGGCGGCGACCGCGAGGGCATCGCGTTCCTCGGCACCTGGTCGCCGCGACGCGAGCGATTCCTCGCTGCGCTCGACGGTCTGCCGCTCGTCGTGGCCGGCACCGGCTGGGCCGAACACAGCAACCTCGGCGGCGGTGCTCCGATCGTCGAGCATTCGGCCGGCGAGGTGTTGCAGAAGGCTGCGATCGGCATCAACCTGCTGCACCCGCAGTGCGCTGAGGCGCACAACATGCGCACCCGCGAGATCACCGCCAGCGGCGCACTGCAGATCACCGACCCCGGCATCGACGGCTCGCCGCTGCGCGACGGCGAGAGCTGCATGTGGTTCCACTCCCCCGAGGACCTCCGTCGCCGCGTCGACGAAGCGCTCGCCGACCCGGTGGCCGCCGCGGAACTCGCACGCAAGGGCCAGTTCCTCACCGAAGGCGACACCTACGAACGTCGCGGCGTCGAGCTCGCCGAGCTGGCCGGGATCGGCTGACGTGTTCGTCGCCACCGGTACCGGCCTCGGCAACGCCGAGCTGTTCGCACGTGTCGCCCGCCACCTCCCCGACACCGCGGAGGTCACCACGCGGACGGCATCGTGGGGCTCATGGCTCGTCGCGTCCGTCGCCGTCGACCGTGGCTGGGCCGGCAGCTGGCATGCCCACGGCGACTGGCTCGTCGCCGGTTGGCCGAGCCGCGACCCGTGGGGCCATCACGAGCCGCTCGAACACGCGGACGTGGCAGACGACCTCCGTCGATTCGGACCCTGCGCGATGCAGATGGTCTCGGGGCCCACGGTGGCCCTGAATCTCACCGACGGCAGTTGGACCTCGACGCTCAACGGGTCGATGAGTCCCGGTGTCGAACCCGACGACCACCGGATTCGCACCACCGCAGCGCCCCGCCGTGACGCGCCATGGGGGGCCGACCCGGTCCCCGACACGTCCCCGGCCTTCCACTACCCGGGCCTCGTCGCCGAGGTCGACCAGCGCGGTCCTGCTCGCGGCGCACGACATCCCCTGCCCGACGCGACCGCGCCCGACGCGACGGACGTGGTGGGACACGACTGGGCCAAGGACGTCTTCGAGACCGACCGCGGCCTGGTCCTACGGCCGGCGAACCTCGCGGCAGCACTCGCCGATGAGCGCGTCCTCGACAGGGTCCGCCACGAGGTCGTGCCGGAACTCGTGTGGCGCGCCGCACGCCGCGGGCAGGCGCTCGCCGTGCCGTTCCTCGAACGACCCGCGCTCGACCAGATCGGCTTCGGACGAGGAGTGATGTCCTGATGAAGCCCCGCGCCCTGCTCCTCAGCGTCGACTACGCGCCACAGACCGGCGGCCAGCCGCTGCTCGTCAGCTCGATCGTCGATGCGACGACCGACCTGGTCGACTGGCGCGTCGTCACCGCAGCGCCGAGCGACGAAGCCGACGAACGCATCGTGCGGACCACCGGTCTGCTCGGCATCCTGCGCGCCACCTGGGCCCAACGACACTGGCTCGCCGAGGCCGACGACCGCCTGATCGTCTCAGGCCACGTGTACCTCGGCTGGGTCGCTCACCTCGTCGGCATGGTGACCCGAACCCAGGTCAGCACCCTCTGCTACGGCCGCGAGCTCGTGCCCGCCCGCCTGCACCAGAAGCTCGCCCTGCGCTCGATGCGTCACGACCACCGCGTGATCACCATCAGCTCTCACTCCGAGCGCCTGCTCCACGAGCTCGGCATCGAACCCGAGCGCACCGGATGGGTCGGGTGCGAGCTCACACCGCCGGCACCCGTCACTGCGACGCCACGTGACGGGACCGACAAGCGACCCGGCGGCGCCCGCCTCGTCGCCATCACCCGACTCGCCGAGGGCTACAAGAACCTCGAAGTGATCATCCGCGCCGCCGCGATCCTCGCCCAGGACGGCACCGTCGATCGGCTGACGATCATCGGTGACGGACCTCGCCGTGGGGCACTCGCCGCCCGCATCGAGCAACTCGGCGCAGGCGACTCGGTCGTACTGGCCGGCCGTCTCGACGACCAGGAGATGGCTGACGTGCTCGCCGACGCCGACATCGGTCTGTTCCCCAGCCGGGACTCGATCGCCGAGGGCGGTTTCGAGGGATTCGGCATCGTGGTCCAGGAACTCGCCACCGCCGGACTTCCGGTCATCGTCGGTGACGCCGCCGGCGCGACCGATGCTGCGCATCCGGAGTGGTCGCGCCTGGTCGACCCCGACGACCTCCGACAGTGGGTCGAGACGATCGACGAACTCGTCGACGACACCGCCGAACGTCGTGCACTGGCAGCGGCCGCCGCCGACTTCGGCATGGCGCTCGACACGGTGCCGACCGCCCGGGCGTACCTGGACGAACTACGCGGCGCTCCCGCTCCGACGGCGATCCCGGAGCGACCCACCCTGTTCGAGAAGGCGGTGCGCTGACATGTGTGGACTCGCAGGAGCCACCGGCCCCGGAGCAGCGGTCGTCGCCCGGCGACTGACCGGGCACATCACCCATCGCGGACCCGACGGCGACGCCGTGTGGGTCGAGGGCGACGTGGCGCTCGGCCACACGCGCCTCGCGATCATGGACCCGACCGCCAGGTCGGATCAGCCCTTCGAACTCGGCCCGATCACGCTCACCTACAACGGCGAGATCTACAACCACGTCGAGGTCCGGCGCGAGCTCGAGGCCGAGGGCCATGCCTTCACGACGTCGGGCGACACCGAGGTCGTCGCCCGCATGCTCCTCGAACACGGCGTCGCCGGACTCGCCCGGCTCGACGGCATGTTCGCGATCGTCGCCCACGACCGTCGCGACGCGAGCCTGACGCTCGCCCGAGACCAGCACGGCATCAAGCCGCTGTACTGGCGGGCCCGCAACGGCGGCATCGAGTGGTGTTCCGAACTCGAGCCGCTCCGCCGACACGACGACCTCGTCGACTCGTCGGCCATCCGAGAGTTCCTCCGCTTCGGCGCCCCCATCACCACCCCGGTCATCCATGACGTCGTCGAGCTGGCGCCCGGTTCGTGGATGCGCATCGACCGCCGTGCCGTCACGACCGGACGCATTCCCGCTGCACCGGTCCCCGCCCCCACCGACCCGATCGACGCGTTGCATCTCTCGATCACCCAGCACGCTCACGCCGATCGGCCCGTCGCGCTGTTCCTGTCAGGCGGCTTCGACTCCGCCGTCGTGCTGCGCGGTCTTCGTGACGCCGGTGCCGATCCGCTGTGTCTGACCCTTGCCACGACGGAGAACGGCGAAGAGGTCGACCGGGCCCGCGCTGCCGCCCGCCACTACGGCGCACGGCACGAGGTCGTCCCAGTCGACGAGGCCACCATCGGCGCCAGGGCCCTGCAGTTCCTGGACGCCATCGACCAGCCCGGCATCGACGGCTTCAACACCGCACTCATCTCCGAGATCTGCCGAGACCACGACCATCCGGTCGCGCTGAGCGGACTCGGGGGCGACGAGGTGCTCGGTGGCTACCGCTACTACCGGACCGAGCGCCGTGCTCGACAGATCTCACCGATCCTCGAGCGTGTGCCGCCGTCGTTGCGGACGCGCCTCGCTGCGGGCGTCGCTGCCGCCACCGGGACCGACCGAGCCCGCGTCGACTCCGTCTTCGCGAGCACGAGCACCGCCGCACGCCACCGCGGCTACCGGACGCTGTTCACCGACGACGAGGTCGTCGCTCTGACCCGGGGTGCCACCGGTCGCAGCCTCCGTTGGGACGTCGACCACCACGCTGATGCCCGCCATCAGCTCGCAGCGCTCGACGCCAGCACCTACCTGCGCCCGACCCTGCTTCGTGACGCCGACGTCCACTCGATGGCGCACGGCGTCGAGCTGAGAGTGCCCTTCGTCGACCGACGTGTCATCGAGAGCGTGCTGGCCGCCGGCTCGGCACCCACGAAGCTCGACATCGCCAACGCCTGGAACGATCCGTTCCTCGTGCAGAAGGCGACGGAACCGAAGCTGACGTTCCGTCTCCCGTGGCGACGCTGGCTGCTCGACTCCGGCGACCTCACCGACCGGACCCTCGGCCGTTCGACCGACCCCTGGCTCGGTCTCCTCGACACCGCGCGAGCAACCCAGCTCGTCCGTGCCGACGACCCGACCACCGATCCGCTCCGCCGTTGGTCCCTGATCGTGCTGTCGCACTGGCTGCACCGGGCACCGCAGACGGCGCGGGTGTCCACCGATCTACGAGAGGCGACTCGATGAGAGTTCTGTTCATCAATCCAGGTGGGCACGCCAACGGCGGTGCCGAGCGCAGCCTCGCCGAGCTCACGTCCGGCCTGGTCGAGCGCGGCCATGACGTCCATGTCGCGCTGATGGCCGAGGGCGACCTCTCGACCGTCCTGCGCGACCGAGGCGCGACGATCGCCGGAGTCGTCGCCGAAGAGCTCCAGGTGGCGCCACGTCACGCCAGCATCGGCCGGTTCGTCACCGGTGCCGCTGCGGCGGCTCCCCGCATCGCGGGGATCGTCAAGGGCCTGCGACAGGTGATCGCCGCCACCGAGCCCGACGTCATCCACTCCAACGGCTTCCGCAGCCACATCCTCTCGCCGTTCCTCGCGCCGGGTTCACCACCGATCGTGTGGTCGCTGCGCGACCGCGCGCCGCGGCAGCTGCACCGATCGCTGCTGAAGGCGACGTCGACCTCTGCTGCTGCCGTCGTGGCGAACTCCGCGTTCACCGCATCGCAGATGGACCATCGGTCCATGCACGTGGTCGCCAACCCGGTGAGCCCCATCGAGACCGTCGACCGCGACCTCGCCCGCGAGGCCCTCGGCATCGACACCGACCGCCACGTCGTGTCCGTCCTGGCACATCTGCATCCGTCGAAGGGCCATGACGTCATGGTCGACGCCCTCGCCCGCTGGGGCGAGAACGACCGCCCCGTCCTGGCGATCGCCGGCGGCCAGATCTACCCGGGCAGTGCCGAGTACGAGACCGAGCTCCGCCGCCTCGCCGAACGCCTGCGGGTCGCCGACGACATCCGCTGGCTCGGATCCGTCGAGGACGTCACCGACCTCTACAGCGCCTCCGACGTGATCGTCCACCCGTGCCGTCACCCCGAGGGGTTCGGACGAGTCGTGATCGAAGCGCAGTCGGCCCGCGTGCCGATCGTGGCCACGGACCTCGGTGGTGTCGCGTCGCTCATCCGCCACGACGACACCGGCATGCTGGTGCCCTCCGACGACGCCTACGCACTGCACGTCGCCATCGACGACGTGATGTGGCCCGGTCCGCGCCGGACGCGTCTCATCGAGCGAGGTCATGCTGCCTCGACCAACTTCGACCGTGCGTCGCACACCTTCGAGGTGGAGAACGTCTATCGGACCGTGCTCGGCATGTCGCCGCTCACGAAGCCGGTCGCGAGGCCGGTCACGGCGACCTCGAACCGCGACGAGGTCGTGGCGAACGAAGCGACGTCGCCACAGGCGGACGAGGCGACCTCGGCGCCGGTCAGCGACGCGGCCGGGCGATGACGCTGACGAGATTGATCATCAGATCCTTCTCGTCGTGATCGCGTAGGAGGCGTTCCCAGGTCTGCGGATCGCGGTCCTTGAACGCTGCTCCCTCACGGCTCGCCACGACGCCCAGGCGCTCGATGACGAAGTGCCGCTCGAGCAACTCGACGTACTGATCGAACGTCAGTCGGTTGAACAGACCCTCTTCGAGCCAATGCTCCCATCCATCACCGATCTCACGGGCGGCCTCGAGGTAGGAGGCGTCGTCGAGCAGCAGGTGGTCGTACCCGAGCGCACCGACGTGCGGTCCGCCGAAGGTCGTCCAGAGCGGACCGAAGTAGGCATAGAACCGGCCGTCGTCGTCGAGGACGCGTGCCGACTCGGCGAGGAAGCCGTCCAGATCGAGCACGTGCTCCAGGACGCTCTGGCTGAACACGACATCCACGCTCGCGTCGCGCAGACCGAGATGTGCGCCGTCCATCAGACCGAAGTCGGCCTGGAGGCCACGTGCGTCGGCGAGTGAGCGCAGACCGTTCCAGTCCTCCGGATACTTGAAGAGGTCGGCACCGATCACGTGCGACGCGCCACGGTCGAGCCAGTACGACTCGACCTCGGGACCACGGCCGACACCGAGCACGAGCACGCGAGCGCCATCGAGGCGGCCTTCACGCTCGAGCCGACGCAGACCCGAGTCCGGTCCGAGACCACGGCCACTCGGGCTGAAGTCGTGCACCGGGGCGTCGAGCCACGGGGCCATCCGGCGGCGCACCGCCGGCGTCGAACACATCCATCGATACGCGGGGGCCACCGAGGTCTTCGCCCGACGGACCAGGTCCGTCACGGGGCTCCCCGAAGTCTGACCGCTGTCGCGGTTCTCCAACGTCGTTGCCACGAGACTCCCTTCGGCATCTGTCGCCGCCGTGCTGAGGTTTTGTCGATCTGGCTGCACCGCGGTCATGACGTCACCAACGCAGTGCTGACGCCCTCGCGGAAGAGGCCTTCGGCCAGCACCGCCACGTCGGCCCACTGGCCGGGCTCGAACTCGACGCCGATGTGGCTGACCCCGCGCACGCGCGTCGCCTCGGCGCGTCGGGTGACCCCGACGAGCGATGCGATCCGGCCACCGACGAGGAACTGCACGGCGACGCGGGTGCCGTCCGCAGGGGCCTGTCCGCGGATCAGCAGGGACGCACCGCTCAGCGACACGTCGAGCGTGCGAGCTCGCACCGGGCCGACCGCAGCCGGGAGCTGATGGTCGACCCGCAGACCACCTCGGCGCTCACCGCCGAACTGACCGCGACGGATCCGATCGATCGCGAGCAGCAGGAACATCGAGTTGACCAGGACCCAGCCGAGGCCCAACAGCGCGAGCGACGCACGATCGACACGCATCGGGACGACGCCCGCCAACTGGAGCGTCACGACGAACCAGGTCAGCAGATCGAGCACCAACAGGGACCACAGCACACGCGGCACTGCGCTGCGCGTCCGTCCCGAGCCGGACCGACCCTTGGGCGTCACGGAGAACTCGAGACGGCGCGGTTTGAAGAACACCAACGACGACGACAGGTTCGGCGGCATCTTCAGCAGCTCGAAGACCATGTTCGACAGCAGCCGCAGCCGACCACGACCGAGCACCCGCGTCGCCGACGCCGAGAGGCCGTGCACGATCACGACGGCCAACAGCAGCTGCCACAGCGGGGCCACCACCGGCGACACGCCGGTCAGCAACACCAGCGCCGGGATCAGGTGCAGACCGAACGTCCGCCAGCTGTCGAACCAGCTGAGCGCCGATGCGAAGTACATCATCCGCTGACCGCGTGACAGGCCTCTGGAGAGCAGTGGGTTCTCGGCCACGATCGACTGCATCGACCCAGCACCCCAACGCCAACGCTGGGTCTGGAACTCGCCGTAGTTGCGAGGCGCCAGGCCTCGAGCGAGCACCTCGTTGTGGTGGACGGTCTTCCAACCGGTGCGATGCAGTCGCACGGTGGTGTGCATGTCCTCGGTGATGGTCGCCGTCGACACGCCACCGATCCATCGCAGCGCCTCGGTCCGCAGCACGGCATTGGTGCCGCACCAGAAGGCAGCGTTGTTCCGGTTCTTGCCCGGCATGATCACCCGATGGAAGAACTGCTCGTCGTGGTGACCGGCCGGCCCCGAGTGGATGAACGAATCGCCGTTGTAGAACTCCTGCGGCGTCTGCACCAGAGCGACCCGGGCATCGGCGAAGTAG
This sequence comes from Acidimicrobiales bacterium, assembly GCA_020631315.1. The sequence continues at coordinate 22,024 of JAHDHM010000004.1, read as the reverse complement.
CCGAGGGTGTGACGTAGGAAGTTCTCCTCTGGGACGTGGTCCGCGTCGAGCACCGCGACGAACTCTGCGTCGCAGAGACCGAGCGCGTGGTTGAGATTGCCGGCCTTCGCGTGGGCGTTGTCCGGACGGGTCACGTAGTAGGCGCCGAGCGCTGCCGCCATCTCGGCGACCTCCGGTCGTCTGCCGTCGTCGAGCACCCAGGTCTCGTGCGCCGGTTGCAGACGACACGCGGCGGCGATCGTCGGCAACAACACCTCGGGACCCTCGTCGTAGGTGGCGATGAAGACGGCCACCTTGCCGGGTGCGATGTCCACCGCGGGGGCTCGCGGCCCGCCGTGTTGGTCCCACAGTTCGTAGACGGTGATCGCCTGCCGGACGACGAGGTGCGCCTCGAGCGCGACGAAGGGCACGGCGATCCACCAGGCGCTCCAGTCGATCGTGAAGCCGACTCGCCAGGCGACGTAGGCCACACCTGCCAGCACTGCGCTGACACCGAGGGCGCGCGCCGCTGCGGTCTGTCCGGGTGACCACACGGTCACCGGGGCAGCAGCCTCCAAGCCCGACAGGGCGGGAGACGTGTCGCGCTCGTCTCGCATGGGGTCACGATCGGACGAATTCCGGCTGCTGTGAGGCCGTCAGCAGAACTGATCATCACGTCGCACTTTCGGAGGCGAAGTCCTCCACAGCACCTCGCCGACTGCCGAAAGGACGTCGTGGTGCTGTCGGACATGACGAGGACCTTGATCGCGTTCATCGCCGTCGTGTGCCTCGGCGCGATCTCGTTCACGGCGAGTACTCGAAGCGGACTCCTCCAGGAGGAGCGCGCCGCGGCAACCACCTCGACGCTGGTGCCCAGGCTCGCCGAGACGACGGGGTCACCCGCCGACGCTGCTCCGTCGGCCACCGCTGCCCCGACGATCACCGCTGCCCCGGCGATCACGACCGCCCCGACCGATGGCACCGCGCCGACCACGGCTGCGCCGCCGACCACGACCACCACCGAGCCGGACCCCTTCGCCTGGCTCGAGACCATCCCCGTGGACGGTCGCACGTTCATCGGAGTGAGCACCCAGACCGGCTCGGTCGACGAGGTCGCCGACTTCGCAGCTGCGGCCGGCGCCACGCCCGATGCCGTCATGGTCTCTCGCGGATGGGCCAACGCCACAGCGGACCTCGCGATCGTCGAGGAGATCACGGCAGCCGGTCACCTCCCGGTGATCGCCTGGGAGCCCTGGGACTTCGACGCCGAGTCGACGTTCGACCGGCGTCGAGGCGAACAACCCGAGTACGCGTTGTCCACGATCATCGACGGCGACCACGACGAACTCATCGTCGACTGGGCAGAGGAACTCGCCGAGTGGGGACGTCCTGTCGCCATGCGCTTCGCGCACGAGATGAACGGCTTCTGGTACCCGTGGGCCGAATCGGTGAACGGCAACTCGGCCGGTGAGTACGTCGCTGCGTGGCGCCACGTCCACGACATCTTCACGGCCGCCGGCGCCGACAACGTCAAGTGGATCTGGAGTCCGAACCCGACCCAGCCCACGCTCACGCCGCTTGCCGGGTTGTATCCGGGTGACGAGTACGTCGACTGGCTCGGCGTCGTCGGCTACCTCGGCAACGGCATCGACCCGTCGGTCTTCGTGCCGACGTTCCAGCAGCTGTTCGGACCCACCATCGACGAGATCCGCGAGTTCAGCGATCTGCCGATCGTGATCACCGAGATCGGCGCGACCGAGGACGGTGGGCAGAAGGCTGCGTGGATCGATCACGTGCTCAGCGAGATCGACGACCGCGACGACATCGTCGGCTTCATCTGGTTCGAGGTCGACAAGGAGACCGACTGGCGGATCGTGTCGAGCGACGCAGCGACGGCCGCGTTCGCCGACGCTCTCGCCGCCGGGGACTTCGGCATCCCCCGCTGAGTCAGCGCACTGCGTTGCGAACCGCCTCGGCGACGGCCTCGACTGCCATCGCCGCGATCTGATCGATCGACGCCTCGATCTGGCCGGTGGCCAGGAGCGTGATCGCATCGCCGTCCATCGAGGTGTGCGCCGGCTCGATGGAACGGACGATGCCGCCGTGCGCGAGATCGGCGCAGCGGTGTGCCTGCGCCTTGTCGAGCCGAGCATTGGTGACCACGCACCCGATCACGGTGTTGCCGCGTTCCTCGTCCCACAGCGACAGCTCCGACATCGGCACGGCCGGAAAGCGAGGTGACCCCTCCGGCGCCGTGGTGCCTGCCAGGACGGAACCATCGGCATCGATGACCTCACCCACCGGGTTCACCGCCATCAACGCGCCGACGACGACCTCGCCCTGGCGAACCACGGCAGATCCCTGACCACCTGGAACCGAGTGATGGCGGCCACCGATCTTCGCGGCCGTGCATCCGGTGCCGACGCCGACTCGCCCCGACTCGGGCTCGGATGCGGCGGCGAGCTCGCACGCCGCACGACCCGACGCAGCAGTCGGCATGGCCCGTTCGATCGGTTCGTCGTCGGAGCCCTTCAGGTCGAAGACCACCATCCCGGCGACCACCGGGACGTGGGTTCCGGCGAGTCGAAGACCTCGCCCGTGCTCACGGCACCACTCGACGACACCGTCGACGGCAGCGAGACCGAACACCGACGAGCCACAGAGCGCGACACCGTGGCACTCGACTCCTGAACCCGCAGGACCCAGAGCCGCCGCCTCTCGGGTACCGGGTGCACCGCCTCGCACCGCCATCGCGCCGAGGGTCCCCAGTGGCGGCAGGACCACCGTCACTCCGGTACTCGCGGACGTGTCGGTCCAACATCCGACGAGCACGTCGTCGAGTCCCAGTGCCATGTGTCGAACCTATTCCACCGTCACCTGCGCCCCGAGAACCGCCGTCGAGAGTTCACCTCTGACCGATGTCGACGTTTACCGTTGACGGAGTCGTCGACAGGGACACATGACCGAATCCGACCACCTCACGCTGCACGCGGTCGCCGACGAGCTCGGCGTCCACTACATGACGGCCTACCGCTACGTGCGCACAGGGCGTCTCGACGCGCACAAGGTCGGCAGCGGATGGCAGGTGTCCACGGCAGCACTCGAACGATTCCGCAAGGAGGGCGCGGCGAGCGAGCCGACCGGCACGGTGACCCCCACCGAGGTCGTGCAGGGTCGGCTGATCAGCCGACTCGTCGTCGCGGACGAGTCGGGGGCGTGGAAGCTCCTCGAAGACGCGCTGACCAGCGGGCACGACCCCCAGTCGCTCTACCTCGACGTGCTCGCACCGTCGATGCGCGAGATCGGCGAGCGTTGGGCCGCAGGCGAACTGACGGTCGCCGACGAGCACCTCGCCTCGGCGACGGTCACGCGGCTCCTCGCTCGCCTGTCACCGCGAATGACTCGGCGAGGACGCAAGCGCGGCACCGTCGTGATCGGTGCCCCGGCAGGCGATCAACATCATCTGCCGTCACAGTTCCTCGCTGACCTCGTCCGGGGCGCCGGGTTCCAGGCACTCTCCCTGGGAGCGAACTCCCCGTCGGATTCGTTCAGCCAGGCCGCCCTCGCCCACGACGACTGCGTGGCGATCGTGGTCAGCTGCTCGGCCCCCGGCGCTCCGCTGGTGCTGCCCGAGCTGCTCTCCGATCTCCGCGACGCGGTGCCCCAGATCCCGGTCATCTGTGGTGGCTCCGGCCTCACCGCCGAGCAGGTGCCACAAGGTGAAGCGGCATGGGCCGCCGACGCGCTCGGCCTGCTCGACTGGCTGGACGAGCGCATCGCGAGTCGCGCCCGCTCGACCGCGTCCTGAGTCCCGAGCCCGGCCGGGCGGACGGGCCACAGGTCGAGCTGACTGCAGGCCGAATGCCTGCCGCTGGCCGGGCTCTTGCCGTCGGCCCCGCTGTGTTCACCCGCGCCCGCCGACGGCCGTTTTCACACTGTGCGCTTTCTCTTGACTTAGTGCTAAATGCCTTTGTACAGTCGAGTACATGGCACTCGTGGAGTCGGATCTGCACACCACTACGACGACCGGCCAGGTCGAGACCACGCCGGATCTCACCGAGCTGGTCATGCTCGGCGAACGAACGTGGGTGTCCCAGGCGGTCTGCAAGGGGCGCCGGCAGTGGTTCTTCGACTCCTACCGCGAGACCCAGAACCAGCGCGAGAAGCGTGAAGCCATCGCTGCGATGTTCTGCCAGGCGTGCCCGGTGGTCCTCGAATGCCGTGACTACGCACGCCTGAACCGCGAGCACGGCTTCTGGGGAGGCGAGTCCGAAGAAGACCGCACCCGCGCCGGCTACATGCCTCGGTCGACCGGTCGCCGGTCGGTGCTCGAAGCGCGCCGAGCGATGGCTGCCGAGGCCGGCTGAGCCCACCCCTCACCCAGCGATGCCCGAAGGCCACACGATCCACCGGCTCGCGCGCGATCTCGGACGCGACCTGTCCGGACATCGGGTGCTCGCCACCTCTCCTCAAGGGCGTTTCGACACAGGGGCCGCGCAGCTCGACGGACGCGAGCTCGTGTCCACCGACGCAGCCGGTAAGCACCTCTTCCTCGACTTCGGCGACGACGTGCTCTACGTCCACCTCGGTCTCATCGGGAAGTTCAGGCGAACGGCCGCAGAAGTCCATCGACCCGGTGCGGTTCGCCTGCGGCTCGAAGGCCCTGAGCGTGCCTGGCACCTGAGCGGCCCGCAGACATGCCGACTCGTCGATCCGATGGAGGTCCACGAGATCATCGATTCGCTCGGCCCGGACCCACTTCGGCCGAGTGCCGAACCCGAGCGGTTCATCGAGCGGGCAAGCCGCTCGCGCAAGGCCATCGGTGCACTGCTGCTCGATCAGCAGGTCATCGCCGGTATCGGCAACGTCTATCGAGCCGAGATCCTGCTGCTGCTCGGCGTCCACCCGGCTCGCCCTGCCAAGGACGTCGATCGGGAGACCCTCCAGGCCATCTGGGACCTGACCGTCGAACTGCTCCGCATCGGGGTCCGGCTCAATCGGATCGTGACCGTCACAGGTGAGGACGCCGGCTTCGTCACCCCGGGGCGGCTCCGCCGAGCCGACGCGCTGTACGCCTACAAACGCGACGGCAGACCCTGCCGCCGCTGCACCGACACGATCGTCATCGGCTCGGTGGCCAACCGGTCGATCTGGTGGTGTCCGACCTGCCAGCCGGACTGACCCACCCGCCGCACTGCGCGGCACAGGCCTCACCGGCGAGGCTGACACTCCTTGCACCACGTGGTGGTGCGGGCATCGAGGACCCGACTCGACAGCGGCACACCGCATCGAGCACAAGGTTCGCCGCCACGGCCGTAGCACCACAGGTGATGCTGGTGACCGCCGAGTTCACCCTCACCCGTCCGGTAGTCGCGCAGCGTCGTGCCGCCGTGCTCGATCGCTGTTCCGAGCACGTCGCGCAGGGCCGCCAACAGCGCCCCTGCCCGAGCACGGCTGATGCGACGGTCCGCCGGGGCGACGCGTGCGATCCAACAGGCCTCGTCGGCGTAGATGTTGCCGACTCCCGCGATCGGACGCTGACTGAGCAGCTGTGTCTTGAGATGCCGCGACGACGAGTTCAGCGACCGCCAGAACACCTCGTCCGTCAGCTCGGCGTCGAAGGGTTCAGGACCGAGGTGGTGCAGCGTCGGCAGACCCGCGTACTCCCCAGCGTCGACGACGGACAGTCGGCCGAAACGTCGGACGTCGCGGAAGCGCAGCGTCGCTCCGTCGGCGCACCGCCACCAGGCCCGGACATGGGGATCGTCGTCGGGCGGCGCGCCGTGCCAGGTCAGCTGGCCCGTCATGCCGAGATGCACCACCAACTCCCGCCCGTCATCGAGATCGAACAGCAGGTACTTGCCACGGCGCCGAGCTCCCTCGACCATCGGGCCGACCGCCTCGACCGCCGGTGCGAACTTGGCGCTCGGATGAGCCCAGGCGTCGCTGAACGAACGACCGACGACGTGAGGCTCCAATGTCCGGCGGACGGTCTCGACCTCGGGCAGCTCGGGCATCCGCCCACCCTAGGGACCGGCTTGGCTGAACGGAGCGACCTCGCCCGAGTGGCCGCGCCGCCGCGCCGGTAACGTCCTCGAGCGTGAAGACTCCGGCACCACGACTCCCGGCCCGCTCCGAACTGGAGCGCGGGTTCGCCGAGATCCGAGCCGATCTGGACATCGAGGTCGGCTTCACGGCAGAGGTCGAGGCCCGTGCAGCCGAGGTGGCGCTCGAGCCGCCGACCTCACACGCCCGTGCCGGCGCCGCACCGGTCGACCGCACCGATCTCGAGCTCGTCACGATCGATCCGCCGACCTCGACCGACCTCGACCAGGCGGTGCACATCGAGGCCCTCGACGACGGGTATCTCGTCTCCTACGCCATCGCCGACCCGAGCACGTTCGTGGCCCCTGGCGATCCCGTCGACCTCGCGGCCCACCGTCGCGGCGTCACGTACTACTCCCCCGACACGCGGGCATCGCTCTACCCCGCCGCCATCGGCGAGGGTGTCGCCTCGCTGCTTCCCGACGTCGACCGGCCGGCATTCCTGTGGTCGATGCGACTCGATCCCGCCGGCTACCTGATGGACGCCTCGGTGATCCGCGCCGTCGTGCGCAGCAGGGCCAAGCTCTCCTACGCCACAGCACAGGAGCACATCGACGCGGGCACCGGTGGAACGACCCTGGCGCTGCTGCGCACCGTCGGCGAGCTCCGCCTCGAACGCGAGGCGTCGAGGGGTGGCGTGTCGCTGAACCTGCCCTCGCAGGAGGTCGAAGTCGAGGACGGCCACTACGTGCTGCGCCATGACGACTCGCTGCGGGTCGAGGACTGGAACGCCCAGATCTCGCTGCTCACCGGCATGGCGGCTGCCGACCTCATGATCGCTGCCCGCATCGGTGTGCTGCGCACACTGCCCGACCCTGATCCGGGAACGCTGCAGCAGATCCGCCGCGCCGCACGCGCCCTCGGCATCGAGTGGCCGGACGACGTCACCTACGCCGAACGGATCCGCGACATCCGGCCGGATCAGCCCCGCCACATCGCGCTGTTGACCGCGGCCGTGCGAGCGCTCCGTGGCGCCGACTACGTGGCGTTCGATGGTGAGGTCCCCGACGAACGGACGCACTGGGCGATCGCCGCGGAGTACGCCCACGTGACCGCACCGCTGCGCCGTCTCGGGGATCGCTACACCAACGAGATCGCCGTGGCGATCTGTGCAGGTGAGCGCCCACCCGACTGGGTGTTGGCGGAGCTCGACGAACTGCCAGAGACACTCCGAGAGTCCCGGCGCCGCGAATCGCGTCTCGACCGGGCAGTCGTCGACCGTGTCGAGGCCGTGCTGCTGGCCCATCGGGTCGGCGAGCGATTCCAGGCGACGGTCACCGCACGACGCGGTGATCGTCCCGCCCCGATCCAGATCGACGACCCCGCGATCGCGGCCGTCGTCCGTACGTCGGCGGATCCCGGCGACGTGATCGAGGTGGAGCTGACTCGCGTCGACGTCGAGGCGAGTCGTCTCGAGTTCCGCCAGGTCTGAGGCGCCGTCGCGCTGGGAAGCCGCGCTGGGAAGCTCGGGTCGAGCTCAGACCGGTGGCCCGTACCGCCGTTCGGCCTCGGCACGACCTTCGGGACAGTGCTCCTGGTACGGGCACCAGTTGCACAGTGGACCGGTGCGTACCGGGAAGTCATCCTGCTCGCGGGCCGTGGCGATCGACTCCCACGTGGTGCGCAACGCGCCCGTCGCCGCGGCGATCGACTCGTCGGTGATTGCGACGTCGATCGAACGCGAACGTACGTAGAGCAGCCGTGCCGTGTCGGCCCTGGTACCCGTCGCGTCGAGCGCTGCGGCGTACAGCTGCACCTGGTGAAGGCGTCCCGCTTCGTACCTGGGTGTCGGCGCCTTGCCGGTCTTGTAGTCGGTCACGACGATCTGGCCGTCACGTCGCTCGACGAGATCGACGACGCCGACGAAGGGCACTCCGTCGAGCTCGCACTCGATCCGCTGTTCTCGCTCGACGACGTCGACCGTGGCCGGGTCCTCCAACCGGAAGTAGCTCTCGAGCAACCGCCACGCGTCCCAGCGCACACGACGCGACGCCTCGTCGTCGAGCTCGAGCGCGATCCACGCAGGATGGTGGTCGATCTCGGGCCACAGCTCACGAGCGACACCGCGTGCGTTCTCGACGGTGCGCTCCGCAGGAGCCGCGGCCATCAGCTCTTCGAGCACCCGGTGGACGAAGGTGCCGACGAGAGCGGGCACGCCCGGCGGGTCGGGCAGCCGTTCCACGTAACGGAACCGCCAACGCCGGGCGCACTGCTCGAAGGTCGACGCCGACGAGGGTGACAGGCCATGTGGACCCCGATCGATCTCGGTGTCGCCGTCGGGCGTGACCCCGACGACCTCGGTCGGATCGACGGCTACGGCGAGCCCGTTCGCACCGACGGGCGCAGACGGCAGGCCCGCAGACGCAGGGGCGAGCCCGGCATCGCTGGCGCCTGCATCCGCGGCGGTGGGCTCGGCGGTTGGCTCGACCATCACGTCACGAGTCTTGCCGGACGGTGGGACAACGGCGCGGACGGTCAGTCGAGGGGGCGACGTCGGAAGCGCCGCCACCACACGGTCGCCACGAGGCCGACGATGGCTCCGGCGAGCGCCCACAACGGCACGACCATGCGGTCGAGCGGCGCCGCCGGCTCGGGAATCGAGCGACTGGTCGCTGCACCCTCACGAGGGTCGATCTGGTGCTCGGCGGCCATGCACAGACGATACGACGATCAACCGGCGCGGTGCACCGCACGGCGGGGGTCGATTCCCAACAGTTCGAGCGCAGCGGCGAGATCGGCACCGTCGACCTCGCCACCGTCGACGGCACCTCGGAGCAGGTTCATGACAACCGGAGTGTCCAGATCGTCGTCCAGGGCAGCGCCGATCCCGGCCGTGAACGACCCCGGCACGCTCTCGGCACCTGCGACGGCGTCGACGAGACGGTCGAGCAGCGTCATCGCCGTGTCGAACTCGTGGTCGAAGTACTCGAACGCCTCGCGGTACGGGTGCTCCATGAGCGCGAGACGTACGGCCCGAGCGTCACCGTCACGACGCAGGTCGCTGACGAAGACGAGGTTCCCGAGCGACTTCGACATCTTGGTGCCCTCGTACCCGACCATGCCCACGTGGGTCCAGTGTCGGGCGAACGGTGCGGCGCCGACGGCCTCGCTCTGGGCGATCTCACAGGCGTGATGGGGGAACACGAGGTCGTCACCGCCACCGTGCAGGTCGAGGGGCAGCCCGACGGCGGCAGACGACATCGCCGAACACTCGAGATGCCAGCCGGGGCGCCCCGGCCCGACGGGTGAGTCCCACACCGGTTCGTCGTCGGCCGAGGGAAGCCACAACACGAAGTCCAGCTGGTTGCGCTGGCGTGGGTCGTCCGGCGTACCGCCGCGCTCACGGGCGATCTCGACCATCTCGTCGTGTGAGTAGCCGCCGAACTCACCGAAGCGCTCGAACGTCGTCGTGTCGAACCAGGTGGTGCCGTCCACGGTGTAGGTGTGTCCGCCGTCGACCAGCTGCTGGAGCAGCTCGACCATCGGCTCGATGGAGCCGGTCGCCCACGGCTCCGCATAGAGCGGCCACATCTCCATGGCCTCCATGTCGCCGTGGAAGCGCTCCATCTCCGTTCGGGCGAGGTCGCGGAAGTCGACACCGAGCTCGCGGGCCTTCGGCAGGATGGAGTCGTCGACGTCGGTGACGTTGCGCACCATGCGGATCTCGTGTCCGAGCGATGCGAGACGCCGGGCGATGAGGTCGTGAACCAGGTACGTCCGTGCGTGCCCGAGATGGGTCGAGTCGTACGGGGTGATGCCGCAGACGTAGATCGTGGCGATGGGCCCTGGCTCGAACGGGACGACGGCTCGTCGGGCCGTGTCGTACAACTTCATGCTGCTCATCGAGCGGCGACCCCCTGCTTCGGCCGGTCAGCCTAACGGGGTGGTCGCCGACGCCCGTCGAAGCGTGTTGACTGTGTGACGACCAGCACGCACCCCTGCATCATCACCCACGGAGCGCAGACATGGCCGGTGGACGACTCGCCGAGATCAAGGACATCGCCCTCGAGGTGAAGGATCAGCTGAAGCAGGACAACGTGCCGGTCGCCTCGGCTGGTGTGGCGTTCTTCGGTTTCCTCGCGCTGTTCCCCGCGATGGCGGCGACCATCTCGATCTACGGCCTCGTCCGCAGCCCTGAGGAGATCACCGACCAGATCAACGACGTGCTGTCGAACGCACCCGAGTCGACGCGTGACTTCCTGTCCGACCAGCTGAGCGACATCGCCTCGTCGGCCGGCGGTGGTCTCGGCGTGGTGGTCGTCATCGGCATCATCGCCTCGATCTGGTCCGCCTCGGCGGCGATCAAGCACCTCATCGCCGCCCTCAACAACGTCTACGGATTCCGCGAGACTCGGGGCTTCGTCGGCCTCCGCGGCACCGCACTGCTGTTCACCTTCGGTGCCATCGTGATGCTCGTCGCCGCCGTGTTCGGTCTGGCGATCCTGCCCGCGCTGCTGGCTGCGCTCGAGCTGGGCGACGCAGGGCGCATCGCCATCGGCATCCTGCGCTTCCCACTGTTGATCCTGCTCATGTCGGTCGCCATCTCGGTGCTCTACAACCTCGGCCCGAATCGCCCGTTCACGCGGTTCCGCTGGACCACCGTCGGCGCCATCATGGGCACGATCGCCTGGATCATCGCCTCGGGCCTGCTGTCGATCTACACGGCGAACTCGGGCGAGTTCAGTGGGGGCGCAGCGACACTCGGCGCCATCACCGCACTGTTGCTGTGGCTGTATGCGACGGCGTTCTGTGTCCTGCTCGGTGCCGAGGTCGATTCGGCCCGCGAGACCCTCGCCGCACGACGCACGGCAGCCGACCGCGAAGAGATCGACCGCAAGTACGAAGCCGCGACCCGGTCCCAGCAGGGCAAGGCCGCGCTCGGCGGTGCGCTGCTCGGCACGGCACTGGGCTTCGTCGCCCGCAAGATCGACGCCGACTGATCTCGCCCCAAGTCCTGAGCAGGCGTTCCAGCACGTCGCTGCACCTCGCTACGCTCTGCGCCGATGGGACGGGAGGCCGACGAGGACGCACTCCGTCGGCTGGAGCGCTTTCGACAGCGCTCGATCGTCGACGTCGAGGACGCAGCACGCGTCACCGAGCTGAGCGCGTTCGTCGCCGACCACGGCAAGGACCCGATCGGCTACGTCGTCGACCTGATGTCGCGCCACGACGTCGTGATGTTGGGCGAACGTCATCCCTCGACCCAGTCCGGTGAACTGCTCGCCGACCTCGTCCCTGCGCTGGCGTCGGCCGGCGTGTGGAACGTCGCCGCCGAGTGGCTGCTGTCGGAAGACCAGGCCCAGCTCGACGAGATCGTCTCGGGTGACGAGTTCGACGAGGCCGCCGCGCAACGCTGCGTGCTGCGATGGGCGATGCGCAGCGGTGTGGTCCCGTCGCTGCGAGTGGAGGTCTTGAGGGCTGCGTGGGAGGTCAACTCGCACCGCGATCCGAACGCACCCTGGTTCCGTGTCATCGGGCTCGACTACGACCTCGACTACGACGCCGTGACCGACCGTGCCGACCTGCACACGCCCGAGGCGTGGCCACACCTTCGTGACCGCGGCCCCGCGGCGCGCCACATGGCCACCGTCATCGAGCACGAGTTCATGCGTCCTCGCCGACGAGCCCTCGTCTCGTGCTCGACGGAGCACGCTCTGACCCACCACCGCCGGCCGCTGCACCCCGTCCACGACCGCTACGACGTCGACATCGAGGACGATCTCGTCTACGGCGCCGGAGCTCACGTGTTCGGCTGGCGGGCCGACCGCGTCGCGACCGTGCTGGTGCACCAGTCGCTGCCGGGTCGTCTCGGAGGCCCTGCCGAGGTCTACCCCGCGGACGGGTTGATCGACATGGTCTTCGCTCGAGCTGATGCTCCCAAGTGGCCGGTCGGATTCGACATCACGCGGGGCCCCTTCGCTGCCCTGGCGACGTCGAGCGCGCACGACGCCACCACGCTCGGCCGCCTGGCCGACGGGTGGATCTTCCTCGACCCGTTCCACGACCTGGAGGCACCGGTCGCCCTGGCCGATGCTCTGGGCGCCGACGACGTGGACTGGCTGCGGCGGCGCATGCTCGCCGGCAGCCACCGCCGACCCGACAACGACCTCCAGACCCTGGTCGACGTCGTCAACACCGCGACGGCCGACCTCGAGACCTGGTTCAAGACGATCGGGATCGCGACCTACTGATCGGCCCGGTCGGCCTGCTGCAACGGCAGCCGAACGGAGAAGGTCGAACCCCGCCCCAGCTCACTCACCACCGTGATCGAACCGCCCATCGCTTCGGCGAACCGCTGAGCGATCGACAGACCGAGGCCGACCCCGCCGGTCGCCCGAGTGCGCGATGCATCGACTCGATGGAAGCGCTCGAAGATCCGACGCTGCTGCTCGGGGTCGATGCCGATGCCCTCGTCTCGGACCTCGATGACGACGTCGGACCCGTCGACGAGACCGGCGAGCTCGACGGTCGTGCCGGCATCGGAGTAGCGAATGGCGTTCTCGACGAGATTGCCGACCACCTGTCGGAGGCGGGCGAGGTCAGCGGTGACGACGGCCTCGGTCGCTCCGACCACGGAGAGTTCGACACCCGCCTGCTCGGCCCGACCTGAGTGCACGGACTGCACCGAGCGCAGGAGCTCAGCCACATCCACCGGCTCCTCGGAGAAGTGGAGGTCACCGGCATCGGCGAGCGTCAACGTCTGCAGATCTTCGACGAGATGACCGAGATGATCGGTCTCGTCGCGCAGAATGCCGAGCAGTTCGTCGTCGGCCGCCATCACGCCGTCGGCCACGGCGTCGAGATAGCCGGACACGTTCGCCAGCGGATTGCGCAGCTCGTGGGCGATGTCGCTCGTGAGTCGTCGACGACGCTCGTCCTCGCCGGCCAGGCCGGCGGCCATCTCGTTGAAGGCGCCGGCGAGATCGCCGAGCTCCGCCGGAGCTTCGGTGTCGACGCGCACACCGAGATCACCGTCGCCCATCCGACGAGCAGCGGCGGCGATCGTGCCGACGGGGCGCAGCGTGCGGCTTCCCCACCACCACATGACCGCACCGGCGACGGCGGTCACGACCAGCATCGTGACGATCACCCCCGAACCGATGCCGTCGTCGATGGTGTCGAGCGCGCTCGCACCCGAGTAGCCGAGGTAGAGCAGCGTCGGTTCGAGCACGACAGCGTCCAACACCTGGAACTCGGGTCCGCCGAGCATGACGAACGTGATCTGCTCCAGACAGAACTCCTCGGCGGCGAGGTCAGTCGCCACGGGGAACTGTTGTCCGAATGCATCGACCTCGAAACCGGCGAAGGCGCCTTGCGTCTCCAGGCACTTCACGTACTCGTCGAAGAAGGCCTGCTCGTCGACCTCGTCGAACGCGGCCTCGAACGCGTCGGCCACGTCGAGCAGCTGGACCGGCTCGCTGCTGAGAAGAGTCCGATCTTCGAGCGGTACATCGCTCTCGCTGTCGACCAACACGCCACCGTCCAGGTTGGTGACCACGATCCGAAGGCCTGTGGACTCGGCGAGCTCCTCGACCTCGTCGTCGATCACCGTCCAGCTGCCCTTCGCGAGGGCCGCTTCCTCCAACTCGGCGGCGGTGAGCTGCTGACTGTCGAACAGCCGCTCGACCTCGTCGATGGTCGATTGAGCCGAGAGCTCGCGCACGACGAGCCCGGTGATGGCGACCGCCAACGCGGCGACGACACAGACCACGGCGACGAGTCGGGTGACGAGGCTCATGACGTCAGGCCTCGGCGAAGGCGTAGCCGACGCCGTAGACGGTCAGGACGTAGCGCGGCGCCGACGGGTCGGCTTCGAGCTTCTTGCGGAGGTTCAGCACGTGGACGTCGACCGTCCGCTCCAGCACGTCGTGATCGAATCCGAACGCCGCCTCCAACAGGTCGCCGCGTGAGAAGGCCCGCCCCGGCTCCGCCGCCAACGCGGCCAGCACGGCGAACTCCTTGGGCGTCACGGCCACCTGTTCGCCGGCCAGCTCGACCCGATGGCGGACGGGATCGATCGTCAGGTCACCCACGCCGAGTTCCGACACGGGCGAGGCCGTCGCTGCTGTGCGGCGCAAGTGCACCCGCACGCGAGCGACGAGTTCTCGTGGTCGATACGGCTTCGTCAGATAGTCATCTGCTCCGAGCTCCAGACCGAGCAGCAGGTCGTCTTCGGTCGAACGGGCCGTGACGAAGATGATCGGGACGTCACTCTCGAACCGCAGGATGCGACAGACGTCGAGGCCGTCGACCTCGGGCATCATCACGTCGAGGACCACCAGGTCGGGTGCACGCCGACGCACCTCGTCGACGGCGCTGCGGCCGTCGTGCACGACCACCACCTGATGCCCCTCGTGCTCGAGGTAGCGCCGGATCAGGTCTGCCTGCCGAGGATCGTCCTCGGCGACGACGATGCGGCCCTTCGTCGAGTTCCTCGTCGTGTTCACGTCGACTCCTCCACGAGACGGCGGTGGGCCGGCTCCCCGAAGGGAGCCGGCCCAGTGTGGCAGCAGGTCGGGAGGTCCTGCTGCCTGGTTGGGTGCTGCAGCCCGGAGGGAAAGGGCTGGAGGGATCAGGCGGCGGGTTCGAGCTCGGCTGCGTCGTCGGCCTCGATCTCGTCGGCCTCGATCTCCTCGGCCTCGATCTCGTCGGCCTCGATCTCCTCGATGATCAGCTCACAGCCGTCGAGGCCGGAGAAGAACTCCTTCTCGCAGTCCTCGAGCTGCTGGATCTCCTCGTCGGTGAGCTCGATCATCTCGCCGAACGGATCGTCGAGCTCGTCGAAGCCGTCGATCTCGGTCAGTACATCGCCGTACTTGTCCATCAGGTACTCGTCGACGATGGCCCATCCGGCGTCGTCAGCGGGCTCGGGAAAGGTGAGACCGAACTCGGTGACGGTCTCGTACTGGACACCGGCCGCGTCGAGCAGTGCTCGGATCTCGTCGGCTTCGGTCTGCCACTCGGCGAGCTCCTCGGCAGTCGGCTGGTACTCCTCGAGGAACTCGTCCTCGTCCATGACGACCATGTCGCCGTGCTTGCCCTCGTAGTACTGGTCGACGATCTCCCATCCGGCCTCGTCGGCAGGCTCGGGGAAGGTGAGACCGAGGTCGTCGGTCTGCAGCTCGTAGGCCGCGCCAGCGGCGTCGAGGAGTGCCGCGATCTCCTGGCTCTCGGCGTTGATCTCCGCGATCTCGGCCTCGGTCGGCGTCCACTCCTCGATGAACGCGCCGTCGACGAACACCTTGCCGAAGATCGCCTCGCAGTCGAGCGACACGGCATCGCCACTCTCGATCGGAACTCCTGCACCGTCGTCGGTGGACGGCTCGGCCTCGGAGGTCTGAGCGGCGAGCTGCACGGTCGCGGTGGCGGGGCCGTCGGCGGCGCTCACCGCGCCGCCGGCGACTGCGGCACCGCCGAGGGCGGACACCACGGCGGTGGCGCCGAGCACCAGCCAGCGTCGCGGCGACGGGGCGGCGGCTCCGGGGGTACCAGTGGATGTGCCAGTGGGGGTGGACTCGTTCATTGCTGTCTCCTGTTCTGATCGGGTTCCGGTCGGAGTGGGCCGGTGTCCCTGGGGGGGTGCGTGGCCATCCGTCGGTTGATGCACCGATCGTGACGATCGACCTGTCAAGAAGTGATGAAGGACTCGTCAGGTCCCGAAGAATCTGGGAGAACTTCGCGGTCGACGACGTGACACCCGACTCGACGGCGAGAGTCGACGCCGCCGGCCACACGCGGCCTAGCCTCACAGGACTGGATCCGGTGCTGTCGACGCGCAGTTCCCCGTGCCCGAGAAGGTGACACCACGTGAGCGAGGTCTTCGAGGTCCGTCCCGCCGACGACGGCGAGACGGCCGACAACCAGCCGGCCGAGCGTCGTGAGCGCGACCAGCCGAAAGCTGGCAGGAAGGGGTTGCCATCGCCCCTCGACCACCTCGTCGACGTGGCGTCGCAGCATCAGCTCGTCCTGCTCGGCGACCAGCGCGGTGTCGCGCAACACCTTCGTCTGCTCGCCGACGCCGTTCCCGAGCTGCATCGCGCCGGCGTCGCCGCCCTGGTCTGGGAGTTCACCAACTCGCGCCGCCAGGAGGAGGTCGATGCCCTGCTGACCGCTCCTGACTGGCATCGCCGAACGGCCATCGCCCTGTTCGTCGATCTCATGGGTGTCGGCTTCGGCTACGAGGAGTACATCGAGGTCCTCGAGGCGATCTGGCGTCACAACCGATCCCTTCCCGAAGACTGGCCACCGTTCCGCCTCGTCGCCGCGGGTCTCCCGAGCTACGTCGAGGATCCTGATCTGCTCGAGGGGCGTTCGGCCGCCGAGATCGAGCTGCGCAACTGGTGGCTGGGTGGGCACTACCGCGACGTGACCGCGACCCATCTGGCCAACGTCGTGACGCAGGAAGTCGTGCGTCAGGGACTCCGCGCCGTCGTGTACGCCGATGCGGACAGAACCGACACCGATCTCGTCGAGTACGTCGACGGTCGCCCGTCGCTCGGACCTGGCGTGCTGCTCGCGAACTGGATGGGCGTCGGTGTCGCCCGCGTCGTCTTCCACGGCGCGCTCGACGACGTCGACGCGATGGTCCGGGTCGAAGAGCTGATCGCGGCGAGCCCCGACCCGGAGTCCTCGTTCGGTCTCGCGCTGGATCGTTCGACACTCGGCAACGTCCGCGTCCACGACGTGAAGGGCGTGGCCCACGGATCCACCGGGCCGTTCGACCTCGGCGACCTCGCGCACTCCTATCTGTACGTCGCACCACGTTCGGAGTGGTCACCGGTCCGCCTCGCCGACGACCTCCTCGGGCCCGACACCCTGGCCGCAGCCGAACGTCGCTACCGGGCGCTCGACCCTCGGCCCGAGCCCTACACCCAAGCCGAGCTCGAGGAGGTCAGATCGGATGCGCATGCCGATCTGCCGACCGCGTGGCCGACCGTCGACGAACCCGAGGACGAACCGAAGAAGAAGCGTCGCTTCCGCCGAGGCTGACGACCGCGGAACGGGACCGATCTCTTCCCGGACACCGTTCCAAGCGAGACAGAGCGTCACGTGATCGGTTCGTGGACCTGAAGAAATTCATGCGCGATGCGGTCGAAACAGCACCCTGAGCGCACGTTCGGTCAGGAAACCCCGAGCCCGACCACACAGAGCGGTTGGAGTCCCACGGAATGCTTCATCGGCGTGCGCGAAGGTGCTAGTAAACAGGCCGTGGACAGCGCCGGATCGCTCTCGCCCGAGGCGAGCACCCCTTCGAGCAACCGCATGGAGCGTCGGCGCGCGAAGACGCGCCAGGCGCTGCTCGACGCGGGTGTCGTCGTCATCGCAGATCGCGGCATCGACCGGCTGACGATCGCCTCGATCACCGACGAAGCCGACGTCGCACTGGGGTCCTTCTACAACCACTTCGAGAACCGCGACGACTTCCTCCGGCAGCTCTCCGACGATGCCATCGCTTTGTGGTTCGACGACGCACGCCGCCTGCGACCGCGCGTCCCGACCGACCAGGCCGAACGCATGGCCGGTGCCTGCATCGTCGTCACCCGTCGAGGCGCGGCAGACCCCGTGTGGGCCACCTTCGTGACCGAGTCGCTCGCCCGACGTGACATCCCGGCCACCGCCGAACTCCGGAACCTGCTCGCCTTCGGTGTCCGCGCCGGCATCGACGAGGGGACGTTCCACTGTGAACACGTCGACCTGGTCGCCGGCATGATCCTCGGCTCGATCCGCCAGGTGCTCGTCCAGCTCGCCGACGGACATCCGGTCGACGAGGCCACCACGGCGCTCGCTCGCACCGTGCTCGGCATGTGTGGCGCCGACCGCGACGCCGCGGCCGAGACCGTCGCCTATCTCGTCGAGCACATTGCCATCGAGATCTGACGCGGCCATCGAGATCTGACGCGGCCATCGAGATCTGACGCGGCCATCGAGATCTGACG
>JAHDHM010000004.1:2615-3904 GCA_020631315.1 Acidimicrobiales bacterium | reverse complement strand
CCATCTGGCCAAAGGCGCCGGGCCGGGCTGACCGCTTGCGATAATCGAGCACGTGCCGCACGGGAACTTCGTCCTCGGCGTCGACCTGGACGGCGTCTGCGCCGACCACACCGGCGCTTTCCGCCAGATCGTCGCCGAAGAGCTCGGCGTCGACCCACAGTCGCTGCCCGAGGAACGGTCCTGGGGCTTCGAGGAGTGGGGGCTGCGCGACGGCGACTTCGAGCGGCTGCACCGGATCGCCGTGCTGCAGCGGCGGATGTTCCGGGACATGCCGGTCATCAACGGGGCACCCGAAGCGTTGTGGCGACTCTCCGATGCCGGCATCTGGATCCGCATCATCACCCACCGGCTGTACGTGAACTGGGGTCACGCCATCGCGGTGGCCGACACGGCCGAGTGGCTCGACCAGCATCGGCTGCCCTACCGCGACATCTGTTTCCTGGGTGCGAAGCCGGAGGTCGAGGCCGATCTCTACATCGACGACGCTCCCCACAACGTCACGGCGCTGCGGGCGATGGGCAACGACGTGATCGCCTTCGATCACCCCTACAACCGGGATCTGCCCGGCCCGCGGGCCACCTCGTGGAACGAGGTCGAGGAGATCGTCCTCGAGTTCGCCGCCCGCTCGAACGACCTCCAGGTCCAGTTCCCCGGTCTGGACGCCGGCGCCGAACGGCTCGACTCGCGTCGGGACACGGCCGCAGCCGAAGAACTGCCGCCACGGTCAGACGAACCGTCGAACCAGGCGTCGTTGCTCGACGACTGAGTCCGCTGGCGACTCGCCGCGGTTCCCTGGGAGGATGCCGCCATGACCACGACGTCCGCCGAACCGCTGCTCGTCGACCATCGTGATGGCGTCACCACCCTCACGTTGAACCGCCCCGAGCGCCTGAACGCGTTCAACGACGACATGATCCTGGCGTTGGGCGACCAGCTCGAGCTCGCCGATCGAGACCAGGACACACGCGTGGTCGTGCTGACGGGAGCCGGTCGTGGCTTCTGCGCCGGCGGCGATGTGGGTGCGCAGCGAGAGCGAGCTGATCGCCAGGCCGAGCGTCAGGGCATCGACATCGAAGCCCGCGTCGAACGACTGGTGCGGGGAGCGACCCGCACCTCGGTGAAGCTCCATCGGATGTCGACGCCCACGATCGCCGCAGTGAACGGACCAGCCGCCGGCGCCGGGCTCGGTCTGGCTCTGGCCTGTGATCTGCGTCTGATGAGCCGCTCGGCGATCATGACGACGGCGTTCGCCCGGGTGGGCTTCGCCGGCGACTACGGGGCGAGCTGGT
>JAHDHM010000004.1:2381-2605 GCA_020631315.1 Acidimicrobiales bacterium | reverse complement strand
GGCGGTGGCTCGCGAGCTGTTCTTCACCAGCTCGAAGGTGGACGCCGAGCGAGCCCTGGACCTCGGTCTCACCAACCACGTGTTCGACGACGAGGAGTTCGCAGGGAAGGTCGCCGACTACGCCGCAGGTCTCGCTCACGGCCCGACGCTCGCGTTCGGCTACATGAAGGCGAATCTGAACCGAGCCCTGCATCACGACCTCGAGGACGCGATCGTCAGCGAGG
>JAHDHM010000004.1:0-2371 GCA_020631315.1 Acidimicrobiales bacterium | reverse complement strand
GTCAGGCCCGCACCGGCCTCAGCGAGGATCACCGCGAGGGCGCCACCGCATTCGCCGAGCGTCGACCTCCGCGGTTCAACGGACGTTGACGGCACATCGCGCCCACGTGACGGTGGGCGACGACGAACTGGAGCTCGTGATCGACGCCGCGTGGATCCGAGGCGCGCTCGGTGTCGAGGAGCGCAGCACCGACGACGGGCGGACGCTCGTCATCGCCTCGTTCGACCACGCAGCCGCCGCGGCTGAGCTCGCCGATCGCTGGTCGGGTACGACAGACGAGGCAGCGAGCGACGCAGGGTTGGATGCCTGGCGCGAGTACGCCCAACCCATCGAGACCGAACACTGGCGAGTGGTCCCCGAGTGGCTGGCGACCGACGCCGATCATGGAGCTGCGAGCACCATCGTCGCCGACCCGGGCCGTGGCTTCAGTGCCGGGACGCACGTGTCGACCCGGCTGGCGCTCGACGCGATCCACTCCATCGGCACCCACATCGGACTCGGAAGTGGCATGAATGCCGCGACGGTGTTGGATCTCGGCAGCGGGAGCGGCGTGCTCGGTATCGCTGCGTCTCGGAGCGGGGCGGCATCGGTCGTCCCGGTCGACATCGACCCCGAGGCCATCACCGCAACCGACCACAACGTCGCGATCAGCCGACGCCGCTCGGAGAACGACCCTGCCTGGTCCATCCAGCCGGCCACCACGACGGTTCCCGAGCTGAGCTTCGACGTCGTGCTGGCCAACGTGCTGCTCGCGGACCTGGAGACACTCGCCACGGTCATCGACGACCGCCTGGCCGTCGGCGGAACGCTGATCACCACCGGTCATCTCGTCGAGCAACGACCCCGCGTCGTCGCGTTGTTCGAGCAGCTCACCGTCACCGACGAGTGGGAGCTCGACGGCTGGTCACTGTTGGTGCTTCGCCGCCGATGAGACACCTCGCTCCTCTCGACGTGCAGCGGATCGCGCTGTTCACGGCCATCGCCGTCGCGACGGCTGCGTGCGGTGTGGACATCGACGACACGGTCGACGTCGTCGGTGCCACGGCGACAGTCGAGGCGGTCGGCTGCCAGCCGACGGCGAACGGCACCGCAGTGGCCGTCGCACCCGACCGTTTCCTCACCGCGGCCCACACGGTCACGGGCGCTCGCGAACTCACCGTCACGACCTCCGACGGGGAGCTACCTGCGGTCACGTTGGTGTTGGACACGTCCGTCGACATCGCGGTGCTGGGTGTCGACGGCTACGACGGCCCGTTCCTGGAGCTCGGCGACGACACGGTCGAAGAGGCCGCAGCGATGCTGCTCGACCGCGACGGATCGACGATCGAGCCGACCGACCTGCGCCGGGTCGTGTGGACCAACACCCCCGACGTGTTCGGCGACGGACAGATCGCACGCCTGTCGATCGAGATCGACGCCGAGATCGACTTCGGAGACTCCGGCGCGGCCGTCGTCAACAGGTCAGGTGAGGTCGTCGGCATCGTGGTGTCGGACGTCCGCGACGCCGCGATCACGTTCGCCGTGCACCCGTTCGAGATCCGTCCACGTCTCGACAGCTCGGCCGGTCTCACCGAGCACGTACAGGGTCGCTGCCGCCGCTGAGCAGTGCGGCGACGATCAGACGACGAGCGCCAGCTTGCCCGTCACCTGCCGGTCGAGGAACGACTGCAACGCCTCGGCGACGTCGTCGAACTGCACCCGGCCCGGCGTCGGCGGGCTGAGGCGACCCTCGCCGGCGAACGCCAGCAGATCGCGAAGCATGTCCTGGTTCTGTTCGGGGTGGCCGCCCGCCCAGTGCCCCCAGTCGATCCCGAGGGCTGCCCGGTTCCCGAGCAGGATGCGGTTGGTCGGCAGCGATCCGATGCCGCCGACGAATCCCACGACGCCGTAGCGGCCGAGCGAGCCGAGCGACCGGTATGCGTTCCACCCGATGTCGCCGCCGACAGGGTCGTAGACCACGTCCACACCACCGTCGGCGAGCTCGCGGACGGCCGGTGTCAACTCCGTCTCTGCGTAGTTCACGAGGTGCGCGGACCCAGCTGCAGCGGCCTCGTCCAACCGTTCCTGGGTCGATGCTCCGGCGATCACGACGGCGCCCATCGCCGAACCGAGGTCGACCGCGGCCCGGCCGACGCCGCCCGATGCTCCGGTGACGAGCAGCGTCTCCCCCTCGTGGAGGTGGAGACGGCGGGTGAACGCGAACCACGCCGTGGCATACGCCTGGATGAACCCGGCCGCGACCTCGTCCGTCATCGAGTCGGGGATCGGCAACAGCTGCTGCGGACGCACGGCGATCTGAGTGGCATAGGCCCCGAGCCCGGCAGCGGTGATCACCCGATCTCCGACGGCGACACCCTCGACGCCCTCGCCG
>JAHDHM010000258.1 GCA_020631315.1 Acidimicrobiales bacterium | reverse complement strand
TCAGCTGCGAGCAACAGCGTCAGCTGCGAGCAACAGCGTCGATGACGATCTGTGCGAGCTGTGGGCCGGCGTCTTCCTGGAAGAAGTGGCCGGCGCCTTCGACGGTCACGTGGGGCTGACCCTCGGCGCCGGGCACTCGTCCGATGAACGCCTTCTCGCCGCCGGCGGTGACCGGGTCGCTGTCGCTGAAGCACAGGATCCACGGCTTCTCCCACGCGACGAAGGTCTCCCACGCTGCTCGGTTCGCGACCGCTGCGGGATCGTCGGGCGTGATCGGCACGAGTGTCGGGAAGATGCGTGCGCCGGCCTTGAAGGTGTCGTCGGGGAACGGGGCGTCGTAGGCCGCGACCTCGGCGTCGCTCAGCTCGGTCGTCGACGCCATCTGGAGCATGAAGCCAACGGCGAAGTCCTCGACCGTCTGGCTGAACGTGCGCCAGTTCATGAACGCCTCGCTCGGCGGAGTGTCGCCTGTGGGAAGGCCCGTGTTGCCGATGATCACCCGATCGAACCGGTCCGGGTGCTCACCGACGAGCCGCAGGCCGATCATGCCGCCCCAGTCCTGACCGAAGAACGTGATGCCGTTCAGGTCGAGGTGGTCGAACAGCAGCTGGCGCATCCACTCGACGTGACGGGCGAACGTGTAGTCCGAGTGCTCGGTCGGCTTGTCGCTCTTGCCGAAGCCGACGAGGTCCGGGGCGATCACCCGGCACCCGGCGTCGACCAGCACGGGGATCATCTTGCGGTACAGGTAGCTCCACGACGGCTCGCCGTGCATGCAGAGCACGACCGGTCCGTCGGCCGGTCCTTCATCGAGCCAGTGGACGCGCAAGGTGCCGCCGTCCTGATCGTCGATCTCGGTGTAGTTCGGGGCGAAGTCGTAGCCCGGCAGGTTCTCGAAGCGGGCATCGGGCGTGCGAACGGTCTGCATGGTCCCGACCGTAGGTCGCGGCGCCAACAGTGCCCGCATCGCCGCTCAGCGGACTCGGGCCCGGATGACCTGGTACTCGTGCTCGTGTTGTTCGAACCGGTGGACCTCGCCGACGACGTCGGCCAGCACCTGGGTGAGGAGGCCGAGGTTGTGGTCGAGCGGCCGGTGCCGGAACCGCCGGCGCTGGCCCTCGATGCCGCCGGTGTGATGGTCAGCCGACTCGCCACCCCACATGCCGATCAGCACCGGGGCGCCTGACACGACCGCCTCGACCATCGCTCGTACGGCTGACACGATCAGCGACTCGGGGACGTGCATCAACGTGCTGCCGGACCAGAGCGCATCGAAGGCGTCGGGCCGAAACGGCGGCGCATCCAGTGATGCGGTCACCGCCCGGTGTCCGGCCTCACGCGCCAGCAGCGAGTTGCCGTGTGCCAGGTCGAGACCGACGTACGAGATCCCGGCTGCGGCGAAGGCGTCGCCGTCCGAAGCGGGTCCTGCACCCATGTCGACCACCGAGGTGCGCCCCTCCGACACGAGCAGCTCGGCGAAGCCGGCGCTCAGCTCGAGTCGGAACGCACTCATCGTCGGCCTCAGCCGTTGCGCTGCCTCAGCCTCGTAGTAGGCCCGCTCCGCCGAGAACGGCGAGCGCGCCGGTCGCCGGAAGAAGATCTCGCCGGCCGGGGCGGAAGCGTGCACGGGGGCTTCGGTGAACTCGCACGCCTGTGCGATCGCAAGCGACGGCGCGTTGTCGGCATCGATGAGCAGCGTCGCGCAACGAAAGCCCTGCCGTTCGTCGAGGAACGAACAGAGCAGCCGCAGCGCTCGCTGGACGTACCCGTTCCCCCGATGCTGCGGGAAGCAGCCGTAGCCGATGTTGACCTCGCCGTCGACGAGCCACTCCCGGCCGACGTCGTAGTCGACCCATCCCACCGTCGTTCCGTCGACCTCGATGACGGCGAGCGGGTCGGGCTCAGGGTGCTCGGGGCCGAGAAAGCGGGCGGACTCGGCATCCCGTCCGGCGACCAACACCGGCACATCGGCGTCGACGCGATCGCGGATCGTGACCACGCCGTCGGTCAGCGGACGACCCAGGACTTCGAACTCGAACGTCACGCCACAGAGCATCGCGGAACTCGCACTCAGACGCCGCTCAGATTCGCTCAGACCGGCCTCACAACCGGTTCGTCATCGTGCTTCCCACAGCCTCTCGACGAGGGGCCCGACGCTCGAGGAGACGCCTGATGACCCCCACCAGTCCGAAAGACCAGAACCGACCGACGGCACCGGAACCGCCCATTCAGCGTCGGTTCGCCGCCGCGATCGCCGCGCTCGCGCTGATCACCGCTGCCTGCGGCGGCTCGAGCGCTGCGACCGATGACCGTTCGGTCGCGTCGCTCGCGCCGGCCACCAGCGAGGAGGCTCCGACGAACGGCGACACCCTCGACGACCCAGCCGCCGACGACCCAGCCCCCGACGACACAGCCCGTGACGAGCTCACGCCCGAACAGGCCCAGCTCGCGTTCGAGCAGTGCCTCGAGGACAAAGGCATTCAGGCCAGCTTCGGCTCGCCCGACGGCGAGTCGATCAGCGGCGGCGCCATCGGCGACGGCGATGGCGAGGCGCAGATGATCGAGATCGACGGCAGGTCCGACGAGTCCTTCGACGAGTTCGAGGCGGCGATGGATGAGTGCGGTGCCCTGCTCGGTGACGCGTTCGGCGACTTCGACATGTCGCCGGAGCAGGAAGCGGCGATGGCCGACGCGGAACTCGCCTTCGGCGAGTGCATGCGTGAACAGGGCTTCCCGATCGAGACCGCGGGCGAGGGAGGCGGCATCAGCTTCCAGATCGAGTCCGACCCGAACGACCCGGACGGCACCGGTTTCGAAGCAGCCCTCGACGAATGCGAGAAGGTCTTCGAGGAGATCGACGCCATGTTCTCCGAGGAGAACAGCTGATGGGGCGCCGACTGACCACAGGGGCGGCCGCGCTGGTCGCCGCCGGCGCCATCAGCACCGGCATTTGGTTCGCGAACGACGACTCGGTCGCAGCCCAGAGTGACGACGACGACACGGTCGACTCCCCACAGGTCGACACCCAGCCGACCACGACGATCCGCAGCGGCGACCTCGTCGAAGACAAGGAGACCACCGCCAGAGTGGATCACGGCGAAGCCTGGACGATGCCGATCGACGCGACCGGCACGGTGACGAAGCGCCATGATGAGGGCGCGGTCGTTCGCTCGGGCGACACGCTCATCTGGGTCGACAACCTCCCGGTGCAGATGGCACACGGCGACACGCCGATGTACCGAACACTCGAGTTCCGTCGAGATGCCAGCGGCAAGTTCATGAACGGCGACGACGTCCGCCAGCTGCAGGAGTTCCTCCTCGCCGCGGGTCACGACGACAAGGAGCGCCTCGACGCCGACGGCACCTTCGGGCAGAGCACCCGACGGGCCGTGAAGGAGTGGCAGAAGGCGACGGGCCGAGCCCAGACCGGTTCGGTCGATCGGACTCAGCTCGTCTTCTCTCCCACGTCGGTACGGATCGACGACGAACCTCGAGTCGGCACCGACTTCGCCGGCCTCCGTGTGACGGAGTCGACGCAGCGCATCACCACCGACGTCGCGACCCGTGACCGGGCGGCCTACCCCGACGGTGGCGCGGTCACTCTCGAAGCCGGCGGCCAGCAGCTCAGCGGCACGATCGTCGATCAGGAGAACGTGCTCGGCGACGACGGCTCCCAGAAGATCCGGCTCACCATCGAGGCCGACGGCCGTCTCGGCGACGACGTGGATCGGGTGAAGGTCGCATCGACTCGTGTGCTCGAGCGCGGCGCGCTGCTGGTCGAGGTGCGGGCAGTGCTCGCGCTCGCCGGTGGCGGCTACGGGCTCGAGGTCATGACGCCGGCAGGCCGGGAACTCCGGGCCGTCGACATCCTGAACGTCGTCGACGACGTCGCCGCCGTCGACGGCGACTTCGCTCCGGGCGACGAGGTCCTCGTCCCCGACGACACGTTCGGGGGTGCCTGATGCATCCCGACCGTGAGGCGGTTCTGGAGCTGCGAGACGTCGTCCGTGAGTACCCGGGTGTCCCTCCCGTCCGGGCCATCGACGGCGTCTCCCTCCAGATCGCCCGTGGTGAACTCGTGGCCATCGTCGGTCCGTCCGGCAGCGGCAAGTCGACGCTGATGAACCTCATCGGCACGCTCGATCGGCCCACGTCGGGATCGCTTCACGTGACCGGTGTCGACACCCGACGCCTGAGCGACTCGGCGCTCGCCGGGCTGCGTGCGGCCCAGATCGGGTTCGTGTTCCAACAGTTCCACCTTCTCGCCGGCATGTCGGCGGTCGAGAACGTCGCCACCGGCCTGCTGTACCGGGGCGTTGGCCGTCGACAGCGTCGAGAACGCAGCATCCAGGCACTCGAGCGCGTGGGTCTCGGCCACCGGATGGGCCACCGGCCGAACGAACTCTCCGGTGGTGAGCGCCAGCGCGTGGCGATCGCGCGAGCGCTCGTCGGAGACCCTGCGATCGTCCTCGCGGACGAGCCGACCGGCAACCTCGACACCGCCACCTCGGCCGAGATCGTCGAGCTGCTGCACGCGCTGCATCGCGAGGGCTCGACGATCCTCGTCATCACACACGACCGCGAGCTCGCCGACGAGCTCCCGCGCCGGGTCGCTGTCCGCGACGGCCGGCTGGAATCCGACACTGCAGACGGCACCGGCCAGCCGGCCGATCTCGTGCTGGAAGGAACCGCACCATGACACGCCGCACACGAGGCCCATGGCGCTCGCGGCTGCGCCCGAGCGACGTGCTCAGCACCGGCACCATGGGCCTGCGCACCCGCCGGGCCCGCACCGCCTTCACCGCCCTCGGCATCGCGATCGGGATCGCCTCGATGGTCGCCGTCATGGGCATCTCGGCATCCAGCAGGGCCGATCTGCTCGCCGAGCTCGACCGTCTCGGCACGAACCTGTTGCAGGTGCGACCCGGCCAGAGCGTGTTCGGCGACAGCGCCACGTTGTCGCCGGACGCGCCAGCGATGATCCGCCGCATCGGCCCAGTGGACGAAGCGACGTCGCTCAGCAAGTTGGCTGCGACCGCCCACCGCAGCGATCAGGTCGACACGAGCCGCCGCAACGGCATCGAGGTGTTCGGGTCGGAGACGAACCTGGCGGCGACGCTCGGAGCCGAGCTGCGCTCCGGCCGGTCGCACGATGCCGCCAGTGAACACCTCCCCACGGTCGTGCTGGGTGCCGTCGCGGCCGAACGTCTCGGCATCAGCGACGTCGACGACGGTCCTCGAATCTGGCTCGGTGGCCGATGGTTCGCCGTCATCGGCATCTACGAGCCGCTGCCGCTGAATCCCGACATCGACCGAGCGGCGCTGATCGGCCTGCCGGCCGCCCGCGACCTGTTCGACGTGAAAGGGCTGCCCTCGGCGATCTACGTGAGGACCGACCCCGATGACGTCCTGGCGGTCCGCGACGTGCTCGCTCGCACCGCCAGCCCCGGGAGCCCGAACGAGGTGCAGGTCGCCCG
>JAHDHM010000257.1 GCA_020631315.1 Acidimicrobiales bacterium | reverse complement strand
GCTTCGCAAGATCAGGCCGGTCAACACGCCACCCATGGAGTGACCGACCAGTCGCCACGGCGGGGGAGCGACCTCGGCCAACCACTCGACCAGCGGCGTCATCGTCTCGCTCGGCCCACCCTCCGGCGCAGCCAACAACGACGGCGGCACCGTCGGCGCCACCACCGGCCCGACCTCGGCCAACGCCGGCATGATCGACGAGAACACCGCACCCGAGTTGCCGATCCCGTGCAACAACAGGAACTGCGCATCGCCGTCACCGCAGCGCTGCACGTCAGCACCGTCGCTCGGGTGCTCCGTCACCTCGACGGCATCCCACCAGTCGTCGACGAGCACCGCTCCGTACCTGAAGTTGGTCACGAAGCAACGCTAGTCACCCCGGCGACACGGCTCCGGCCGCAACGCCCCAGCCGACCGCTCCAGGCGACGCCGCCCGAACCACGCAGGCACGCCCGAGCTGAACACCACGAGCACGACGACATCGACTCGCTACTGTGCTGGGAGCGCTCCCAGCCCACCGAACG
Source organism: Acidimicrobiales bacterium (assembly GCA_020631315.1). Next base: position 4,964 of record JAHDHM010000257.1, on the reverse strand, counting down.
ACCGGCGAGCGCCCACCGCGAATGACCGACGACCCCACCCAGCCGACCGACACCCCGCAGCCGACGCAGAAGCAGCGCCGCGTCCTCGTGACCGGCGCGGCCGGCCGCCTCGGAAGCGCAGTCGCCGATCGGCTCCGGGCCGCGGGCTATGACGTGTCCGGCACCGACATCGTCCACCCGTCGGACACCCCGGCGTACCCGTTCGAGGTCGCCGACCTGCTCGACCACACGGTGCCCCAACGCCTGCTCGAAGGCACCGACGCGGTGGCCCACATCGGCAACCACCCGGGCATCTTCGGCCGCTCGCCGCAGGAGACGTTCAACGAGAACGTCGCGATGAACCAGAACGTGTTCCAGGCCGCAGCCGAGCAGGGTGTGCGCCACATCGTGTTCTCGAGCACGCTGCAGCTCATCGGCACCCATGTCGACACGGCGACCGTCACCGAGCCGCCTCCGCCACCCGACTACCCGATGACGGGACAGACCCCGGCGACACCGGCCAACACCTATGCGCTGAGCAAGACGGTCAGCGAGCTGATGCTGCGCTATTACACCGAACGCTGCGGCCTGCACACGGTCGCGCTGCGGCTGCCGTGGCTCCACGAGAACCAGCCGCACGTGCTTCGGGCCACAGGTGAGGAGAACGAGATCGACATCGTCGAAGGGTTCACCGGCCTCACCTACGGCGATGCCGCCGACCTGTTCGCCGCCGTCTTCGACGCCGAGCTCACCGGTCACCACGTGTTCATGGCCGGGACCACCCACCGCCACCGTGACCTGAACTTCGAGCAGCTGCGCGACGCGTTCTACCCCGGCCTCCCGACCGAGGTCACCGATCTGATCGACCTCACCGAGGTCACCGAAGCCACCGGCTGGGCGCCCACGACCACCGGTCGCCTTCCCGCTGATCGCCCGCCCGGCAGCCATCCGAGCTGAGGAGCCCCACCATGACCCGCCCGATCACCATCGACGACGTCACCATCACGCTCACTCAACCGAGTGGTGTGCGGCTCGCCATCGTCAAGATCCAGACGTCGGAACCCGGCCTCTACGGCCTCGGCTGCGCCACGTTCACCCAGCGGATCCACGCGGTGGCCGCCGCACTCGAACAGCATCTGCGCCCGTTCCTGATCGGACGCGACGTCGCCCGCATCGAAGACATCTGGCAGATGTCGATGGTCAGCGGCTACTGGCGCAACGGCCCCGTGCTGAACAACGCGATCTCCGGCGTCGACCAAGCGCTGTGGGACATCAAGGGCAAGGTCGCCGGCATGCCCGTGTACGACCTGCTCGGCGGCAAGGTCCGTGAGGCGGCCCATGTCTACGTGCACGCCGACGGGCCGACACCACAGGACGTCGCCGACCGGGCCAAGGCGTACGTCGCCGACGGTTACCGCTTCGTGCGCGTGCAGCGTGGCCTCTACGGCGGTGGCGCCACCGCAGTACCGCGCCCTGACGGTGCCCCCGACGGGGCCTACTACGACCCGAAGGCCTACATGCGCTCGACGCTCGAGATGCTCGAGCACGTCCGCGCTGAGCTCGGTGACGACGTCGAGCTGCTCCACGACGTGCACGAACGCCTCGTGCCGTCCGACGCCGTCACCTTCGCGAAGGACGTCGAATCCATCCGGCTGTTCTTCCTCGAGGACCTGCTCGCTCCCGAGGACCTGGCCTGGTTCGAGCGGGTGCGCTCCCAGTGCTCCACGCCGCTCGCGATGGGTGAACTGTTCAACCATCCGAGCGAGTGGCGCACCGTGACCGAACAACGCCTGGTCGACTTCCTGCGGATGCATGTCAGCCAGATGGGCGGCATCACCCCAGCCCGCAAGGCCGCCGACATGGCGCACACGTTCGGGCTGCGCACCGCATGGCACGGCCCCGCAGACACGTCCCCGGTCGGACACGCGGCCAACCTGCACCTCGACCTGTGGTCGCCGGCGTTCGGGGTGCAGGAGTGGTACCAGCCCAAGGACATCGATCGCGAGATGTTCCCGGGCCTGCCCGAGGTGCGCGACGGCTACCTGTACGCGAACGATCAGCCCGGTCTCGGCATCGACTTCGACGAGCAGCTCGCCGCCCGGTTCCCCGTCGAGGACGTCGTCGAACAGTGGACCCAGGCCCGCCGCCCCGACGGCTCGCCCGCACGACCGTGAGCGCCGACCTGCCCACCACCGATGTCGGCCCCGACCGTGGCTCCGGCGCCGTACTCGACACCATCGCTCGGGTCGGTGTTGTCCCGGTGGTCACACTCGATCGGCTCGACGACGCAGTCCCGCTGGCCACGGCCCTGGTCACCGGCGGGCTGCCGGTCGTCGAGATCACGCTGCGGACCGAGGTGGGCCTCGACGCGATCGCCGCGGTCGCCGCGCATGTCGAGGGGGCGACGGTCGGCGCCGGTTCGGTGATCACACCGGGACACGCCGACGCGGCTGTCGACGCAGGCGCCCGTTTCCTGGTGTCGCCTGGACTGGCGGTCCCGGTGGTCCAGGCTGCAGCACGCGCAGGAGTGCCCTCGCTGCCCGGCATCGCCACGCCGACCGAACTGATGGCCGCCCGCTCGACCGGAGCGTCGGTCGTGAAGCTCTTCCCGGCTGAGGTGGTGGGCGGTCTCCGAATGGTCGACGCGGTGTCCGCGGTGTTCCCCGACATACGGATCATGCCCACCGGCGGCGTGAACGCATCGAACGCTGCCGGCTACCTCGCACACCCGAACGTCCTGGCCGTCGGCGGCTCGTGGATGGTGCCGACCGGACTCGTCGACGCCGCCGACTGGGCCGGGATCACCGAACTGGCAGCCGCGGCGGCCGAGATCGTCGCTGCTGCACGTAGCGGCCCGAGCAGTCAGGAGCATCGATGACGGAGCAACCGGTGATCGAGGTCCGTGACGCGGCGTCGTGTCGCTACGACGTGGTGACACTCGGCGAGGTGATGCTGCGCCTCGACCCCGGCGAGGGACGGGTCCGCTCGACCCGATCGTTCGCCGTCTCCGAAGGGGGAGGGGAGTACAACGTCGGCCGGGCGCTGCGCCGCTGCTTCGGTCATCGTGTCGCCCACGTCACCGCGATCGGCGACAACGAGGTCGGTCGACTCCTCGAGGATCTGCTGCTCCAGGGTGGTGTCGACCTCGACCACGTCGTGTGGAAGCCGGCCGACGAGGTCGGCAGGTCGAATCGCAACCCGCTGAACTTCACCGAACGCGGTTTCGGCGTGCGTTCCGCACTCGGCGTGTACGACCGCGCCCACTCCGCCACCGCCGGCCTGGAACCCGACGACATCGACTGGGAACACCTCTTCGGTGACCTCGGTGTCCGTTGGTTCCACACCGGCGGCATCTTCGCCGGCCTGTCGCCGTCGACCCTGGCCACCACCCGCGCGGCGATGGCCGCAGCTCGTCGGTACGGCACCATCGTCTCGTACGACGTCAACTATCGACCCAGCCTGTGGGCGGCGGCCGGTGGACCCGATGCTGCCCGCGAGCTCACCGCACGGCTGCTCGACGACGTGGACGTGCTCTTCGGCGTGGACGCGAACGACTTCGAGGCCACCGTGCGCGAGCTCTCCGCGCAGCATCCGAACCTGGCGATGATCGCCGTGCCACGGCGCATCGCGGTGTCGGCCACGAAGAATTTCTGGTCGGGTCAGGCGTGGACGCCGGCGTGCGGTGTCGTGGCGGGAATGGCGTTCGACGAGCTCGAGATCCTTGACCGCGTCGGCGGCGGTGACGGGTTCGCCGCAGGGGTGATCCACGGCGTGCTGAACAGCGTTCCGGCCCCGGATTCACTGGCTCTGGGCATCGCGCACGGTGCGCTGGTGATGACGACCGCGGGCGACACCTCGGGTGTGTCGGCCGCCGAGGTCGCGGCGCTCGCGTCGGGAGCCGATCGCGGCGCTCGCCGCTGAACCTGCGACGAGTCGCACGACCGGCGACGTGTGAACAGATGCTTGACCGCTTTTGACCATCTGATTAACTTCCCGCTGGGAGCGCTCCCGGGAGCGCTCCCAATGGAGGGGGACAAGTGCACCGACGGCACGGTCACGAGCATCGACCGCACGGGTGGTCGGGTGCGACGGAATCAGCCGATCGCTCCACACGGAGGCCTGCGTGCAGCCCGACGACGGCGACGAGCTCGCCCGAGACCGGGTCCCGCGTCACCGACCATCCACAACCTGCAACTGCAAGAGGGAGAAATTCCACCATGAAGCATGCGAAGAAGCGCTTGTTGCTCGTCTTCGTCGTGCTGGCACTGTTCGCCGCGGCCTGCGGCGACAGCGACAGCTCTGACGACTCGTCGAGCAGCGACGCGACCACTGCGACCACCGCTGCAGCCGACACCGGCTCGACCGATGCCGCCGCTGACGACACGTCCGCGGACGACACGTCCGACGACGACATGGCCGAGGACGACATGGCGGAAGCCGGTCTCGAAGGCACCCTGCGCGTCATGATCCACCAGAACCCACCGATGGTCGAGTGGGTCGAGAACTTCAACGACGAGTTCGAGGCCGCCAACCCCGGCGTGACCATCGACCTGTCCGTCGTCGAGGCCTCCGACCTCCCGACGATCAACCAGACCCGCCTCACCGCCAGCGACGTCGACGTCACCACCATCACGGTCACCGGTTTCTCGAACCCGGTCCAGCCGTACATGACCAACGTCGATCCCCCGTACTGGCAGCAGCTCATCGAGGCCGGCCTGCTCATGGACCTCAGCGGTGAGTCGTTCGTCGACAACTACGACGATGCAGCGATCTCCGAGGGTGGTTCGTTCGACGGTGGCGTGTACTCGCTCAACGTCGGCCGCGTCTCCTACAGCGGCATGTTCGTGAACCTCGACCTCCTCGACGAGGTCGGTGTCGCCGTGCCGACCACCTGGAGCGAGCTCGTCGCCTCGTGCGACGCCGTGAAGGACGCCGGCTACTCCTGCATGACCGCCGGCGGTGCCGACGGTTGGCCGATCTTCGTC
>JAHDHM010000256.1 GCA_020631315.1 Acidimicrobiales bacterium | reverse complement strand
CCTACAACCCGGAGTCCCAGGTTGCGCTCCGCGAGCAGAGCATCGTCGAGCAGTACGCGGGTGGCTCCGAGGTCGCGGCCGGAATCGTCGGTGTGACCGACGAGCTGCTGGACAGTGCGACGACGGCCGATGCCGAGGGCACCGACTACGCCCGCAACGAGCAGACGTCGGAGTTCGCCGTCGACCGAGTGCGCACCGTCGAGCGAAGTGCGTCAGGACAGGTCACCCGCCTGTCGGTGGCGGTCGTCGTCAACGACTCGCTCGACCCCCAGCCCAATCTCCAGCAGGTCTCCGACGTGGTGGCCGCTGCCGTCGGCCTCGACCCCGAACGCGGCGACGTGATCGCCGTCGAGGCCATCGCCTTCGACGACCGCTTCGTCGAGGCGCTCGAGTCTGCCCCGGACGCAGCGGCAGCGCCCGGCGACCCCCTCGCCCCCATCGCGCCGTATCTCGGCATCGCCCAGACCGCGCTCGGCGTCCTGTTGCTCATCATGATCGTGCTCTCGCTCCGGAAGGGCGTGAAGACGTTCACGGCCAACCTCAAGCCCGTCGACGTCGAGGTCCTCGACCTGGACGCCCTCGAAGCCGGCGACGAAGACGGTGACGAGGAGAACGACGACGAGTCCGACGACGAGGAAGGTTCGTCCGAGGACGACGACGCCGACTCGGAGGACGACGGCGAGATGAAGTCGCTCGAGGCCGGTCCTCGCACGGCAAGCGACGTGATGCGGATCATCGATTCGCAGCCGATCGAAGTCGCCGCGCTGCTGCGCAGCTGGGCGGATGAGGGGGTCAAGAACTGATGCTGGCCACGGCCAACCCCCGAATCGAACAACTCGCCACCGTGCTCGTCGCCCTCGGGCGCGAGCGGGCTGCGGCCATCCTGCAGACGTTCCCCGAGGAGCTCCTCCCGGAGATCGCCGACGCCATGGTGCGCGTGCCCGAGCTCGAAGAGACGGACGTGACCCAGACCCTCCAGGGCGTCCTCGACGGTCTCGAGGAAGAGACGAGCCCGGCCGGCGACCTCCGCTATGCGATCGACGTGATCGAGACCGCGTTCGGCACCGAGAAGTCCGAGGAGGTCCGTGAGGCCATCGACCCGCGGAGCAAGCCCTTCGGGTTCCTGATCGAGGCCGAGCCCGAGCTGGCTGCTCGAGCCATCAGCCGCGAACCCATCGGCACGCTGGCGCTGGCGCTGGCATCGCTCGATCCTCTGATCGCCGCGCGGATCCTCAAGTACTTCGACGAGGACGCGCAGGCCGAGCTGCACATGCGGATCGCCACGATCGCACCGATCAACACCCAGCTCTACGAGACCGTGGAGCGCGACATGCGCGAGCGGATCACCCCCCGCATCAAGCCGGAGGGGCTCGAGGAGATCCCGGGACTCGACGTGGTCGTCGAGATCCTCGGCCAGGTTTCCAAGAAGGTCGAGAAGCGGGTGCTCGAACAGATCGCCGAGCGGGACGAGGAACTCGCCGCCCAGATCAAGGAGAGCCTGTTCGTCTTCGACGACATTGCGTTGCTCGACAACCGGGCGATCCAGGAGATCCTCAAGTCGGTCGACACGAGCGACCTGTCGTTTGCGCTCTACCCGGCGGGTCAGGAGCTTCGCGACAAGTTCATGAACAACCTCTCCACCCGAGCCCGGGAGAACCTCGCCGAGGAGATCGAGTTCCTCCGCAACCCGTCGGGCGGCGAAATCAAGGGCGCACAGAAACGGATCGTCGGCACCGTGCGCACGCTCGAGGAGTCCGGTGCCATCACGATCGAACGCGGCGGAGGCGGGGACGACGATGACGATGACGAGTAGTCGACGAATCCTGAAGTCGGCCGACGTACCGACCGCTGCGGTCATCGACGTCGAGCCGCCGAAGCAGGAACTTCCCGAAGAACCGCTGCTGTTCACCGCCTCGGAGACCGAGGCGTTGTGCGAGACGGCGCGCCAGTCGGGAGCGGAGGAGGCTGTCGCCGGCCTCGCCCCGATCCTCGAGTCCATCGCCGCATCGCTGCGCGACCTCGCCGACCGCACACCGGAGAGCCGGGCGCTGGCGTTCCGCGCCGATTCGGCTGCGCTGATTGAGACGTCGATCTCGATCGCCGAGTGGGTGGTCGGTCAGGAACTGCAGTCGCCCGACGTGGTGGCTGCCTTGGTCGATCAGGCCCTGGCCGAACACGACACGTCCGGCGCACAGCGCATCCGGGTCGCACCGGATGTGGCCGATGCGTTGCAGGACCTCCTTCCCGACGATGTCGACGTCGTGGCCGATCGCAACATGTCGAACGGGGCCTTCCTGGTCCAGACCGACGGGCCCGACATCGGCCTGCAGGTCGACGCGGCACTGGAGCGGGCCCGAGCTGCCCTGCTCGAGACCGTCACGACCGAGGAGGCCGCATGAACACAGCCATTCTCGACTCCGTCTCCCGGTTCGACGTGACCGGGCGGGTCACCGGCGTCGCCGGGCTGGAACTCACCGTGTCGGGCCTCAACCCGCCGGTGGGCGCGCTGTTGTCGGTGGGTGACGCGGGCATGCCCGCCGAGGTCATCGCAGTGCGCGAGGGCCGGTGCGTCGTCATGCCCCTGCAGGACACCAGCGGGATCTCGGCCGGCGATCCGGTCTCGGTCGCCGACGACATGACGCTGCCGCTCGGACACGGCCTCCGCGGCCGGACGATCGATGCACTCGGCAACCCGATCGACGGTCGGGGACCCATCGACGGCGCAGTGGAGCGGGTCGGCCATGCGAACGACGTTCCCAACCCGATGACCCGCCAGCGAATCTCCGAGCCACTCGGACTCGGCGTCCGGACGATCGACACCCTCCTCCCGTGTGGCGAGGGCCAGCGCATCGGCGTGTTCGCCGGCAGCGGTGTGGGAAAGAGCTCCCTGCTCGGCATGATGGCCCGCGGCACCCAGGCCGACGTCGTCGTCGTCGGACTGATCGGCGAACGCGGACGCGAAGTGCGGGAGTTCATCGAGGACGACCTCGGTCCCGACGGCATGCGCAACACCGTGGTCGTCGTGGCCACGAGCGACGAGCCGGCCCCGACTCGCATCCGAGCCGCCTTCACGGCGACGCGGGTGGCGGAGTGGTTCGCTGCACAGGACAAGAACGTGCTCCTGCTCATGGACTCGGTGACTCGAGTCGCAATGGCACAGCGCGAAGTGGGCCTCACGGCGGGCGAGCCGCCGACCACGCGCGGCTTCCCACCCTCGGTCTTCGCCCTGCTCCCCAAGCTGTTGGAGCGAACCGGCCCCCTCGAAGTCGGCAGTGTCACCGGCGTGTACACCGTCCTCGTCGAGGGCGACGACCTGAACGAGCCGGTCACGGACCACGTCCGCAGCATCCTCGACGGGCACGTGGTGCTCAGCCGGGAGTTGGCGGCCGCCGGCCACTTCCCCACCATCGACGTGCTCAACAGTGTGAGCCGACTCGCCGGCAAGGTCGCAGAGCCGAGTCACCTCGACGATGCGACCGCACTCCGCCAGGTGTTGCTCGCCTGGGAGAACGGACGCGACCTCGTCGAACTCGGTGCGTACGAATCGGGAACGAACCCGGCACTCGACGCCTACCTGACGCTGCGCACGCCGGTCACCACGTTCCTGCAGCAGGGGCTGCACGAAGTGCTTCCCCGCGAGCAGTCGCTGGCCGAACTGCATGCGATGGCCGACGCCATCCGAACCGTGAGCGGGACCGCCGCACCGAATGAAGGAAGTGCATCGTGACGCAGAAGAAGAACCGGCTCGCCGCGGTGCTCAAGGTGGCGAAGCTCCGGGAGGACAAGTCCACGGCCGCACATGCGAAGCGACTGCGCGAGATCGAGGCGGCCCGGCAGCGATTCATCGAGGCCCAGCACCGAGCCACCCCCCAGCCCGACATCGCCAGCGTCGACGAGCTGCAGCGCCGCCGTGAACTCTCGGCGGCCAGCGCCCGGACGGCGCTGATCGAACAGGCCCACCTGACCGACCAGATCGAACGGGCCGTGAAGGAACGGAACGAGATGCTCGCCGACATGCGCTACCGGCGCACGGTCGAGCGAATCGAAGAGAAACACAAGCTCGCGTGGGCCGCCCTCGCGACGCAGGCCGCCGAGCGCGCGATGGATGACATCGCCGTCGCCGGATGGCAACGGAGGAACCGATGACCGGATTTGCACACGTACGCGAGCGAATCGCCGCAATCGAGGCGAGATTCGACCCACCGGCCGCGCTACCCGACGTCAGCGACGCGAGCGGCGCCGAGTTCGAGGGTCTTCTCGAGGACTACTCGGCCACCGGCTCCGTGGCGACGCAGGCGCTGTTCGGCGGACCACGGACCCATCAGGTCGGCTCCGCGCCGGCGATGACCGAGTCGCTGCGCGCCGCGTTCGAGGACGCAGCCGACCGCTACGGGCTCGACGTCAACCTGCTGATGGCCGTGTCCTGGCAGGAGTCGGCCTTCAACCCGTCGGCCGTCTCCCACGCGGGAGCGATGGGATTGATGCAGCTCATGCCGGGGACCGCAGCCGGGCTCGGGGTCGATCCGACGAACCCGCTCGAGAACATCGATGGCGGCGCCCGGTACCTCCGCGAGCAGATCGATCGCTTCGGCAGTGTCGAGCTCGCGCTGGCGGCGTACAACGCCGGCCCCGGCGCGGTCCAGCGCTACGGCGGCATCCCGCCCTTCGAGGAGACCCAGAACTACGTGCCGATGGTGATGCAGCGGTGGCGGTCGTTGTCGACCGGCGAGCGCATCATCCCGTTCGCACCCCAGCCGCCACCTGTGCCCGAGGCGGCCGTGCCGCAGGTACAGCCGGGAGCAGGTGCGGTGGTCCCGACGACCACGACGCCCGACACCGATGCCGCGGGCGCGGGACTCCTTCCGACGAGTGCGCCCCCGGCTGTGCCGGCGGCCGCGCCGACGACGGTCGATCAGGCCCCGACCGCGGCGCCCACCCAGGGCGATCCGACACCGCCGGCAGCCGAGGCTGCACCCGTCGGTCCGAGCGCGGCGCCCCTCGCCGACGACGGTCCACTCTCCGCCATCACCATCGGCGACGACATCCGGAACGCGGCGGTGTTGCCGGAGACCGATGCGACAACGACGGACGATGGGGTCACCGAGTCCCCGACCACGGCACCACAACCCACCCCGGTGGAGTCGACCGAGTCGACAGTCGACACGGACCTGGCCGTGGACGGCGACACCCCGATCCTCGACGCGGACACGGCCGAGGTCGCCGACGCGGCTCCGAAGCAGAGCACCACCGTCACCGGCGATGCCGACATCGACCTGGTGACGCCCGGTTCCGGCTCTGCCGCCTCGGTGGACATCGATCTGACGAGCGGCGGCGGTTCGGGAACGAACGGCGGGAACGACGGTCTGGGTTCGGCCTCGCTGTCGAGTGTCGTCAACGGCACCACACTCGAACCGGCCGCCGGACAGTTCGCGCCGGCGGAACGGGTGAGCGTGTCCCGCATCCCCCAACAGATCGCCAATCTGGCCACG
>JAHDHM010000255.1 GCA_020631315.1 Acidimicrobiales bacterium | reverse complement strand
GCCTCGCCGTCGTGCCGATCTTCGCCGGGTACGACCGCCGACGCGGCCACGGCCGGCTCTACGAGTTCGACGTGACCGGCGGCCGCTACGAAGACCGTGACTACGCCACCAGCGGCTCGGGCAGCCTGCACGCCGCCACCGTCCTGAAGCTCGGCTTCACCGACGACATGACCACCGACGCCGCGATCGACCTCGCGCTCTCGTCGTTGTGGCACGCCGCCGACGAGGACAGCGCGACCGGCGGACCGGACCCGATTCGAGGCATCTACCCGGTGGTGGCCACCATCACCGCCGACGGCTTCGAGCTCGTCGACGAAGCCGATCTCGCCACACGGGTCACGTCCCTCACCGACGGACTCGCCGGACGCATGGGTTCGGCAGCAGGCCAGGGGAGCTGATCATGGGCCGGTTTCTACGTCTCGCCCGAACAGCTCGTCCAGGACAAGGCCGACTTCGCCCGCAAGGGCATCGCCCGTGGTCGGGCGCTCGTCGCCCTGCGCCACGCCGACGGCATCGCGCTCGTCGCCGAGAACACCAGCGCCACGCTCCGCAAGGTCAGCGAGATCTACGACCGCATCGCCTTCGGCGGCGTGGGCCGCTACAACGAGTTCGACCAGCTGCGCATCGCCGGTGTCCGTCACGCCGACCAGAAGGGGTACGTCTACTCCCGTGAGGACGTCGACGCCCGTTCGCTGGCCAACCAGTACGCCCAGATCATGGGGCAGGTCTTCACCCACGAGCCCAAGCCGCTCGAGGTCGAGATCCTCGTCGCCGAGATCGGTGACGATGCCGACGACGACCAGCTGTTCCACATCATGTTCGACGGCACCGTGATCGACGAGACCGACATCTGCGCCGTCGGTGGCGACAGTGAGGCCATCCTCGAACGGCTGCAGGCCGGTTTCAGCGCCGAACTCGGTTTCGCCGATGCCGTCAAGCTCGCTGCCAGCGCGCTCGCCGGGCCGGACCGGACCCTGGCGGCGCCGGACCTCGAGGTCGCCACCCTCGACCGGGGCACGCATCGCCGTTCGTTCCGGCGTGTCGCCGATGACGAGGTCGCCGACCTGCTCGGCTGAGTCAGGGTCCTCTCCGGCCTCCGGAGCTCGGTAGCCGCTGAACGAACGCGCCGAGCCACGGCGTACTCGCGCGCCCCGACTTTGCTCTCGTCGGTCGCGTTCAACGCTGTTCATGCGACACGCCGACGACGTCGAACAGCGACAGCGGAACGGTGTTCCGGTAGGCGACAGAACGTCTGGAACTGATTACTCGTTCAGTCATGTGGTCGACAGACAAGCGCAGAACGAGGAGTTCATGTGCGACCATCGACCACTGCCCGCACCATCGCGTCGTTGCTCCTGCTCGTCGCGCTCGGCGTCGGCACAGCGGCAACGGTGGTGGCCGACGACAGCGACGGCGCACCGACCTCAGTGCCCGCGACCGACTTCGAGATCGTCGTCACGACCACGGCCGATCTCGTGGACGCCGCGGACGGTCGAACCTCACTGCGTGAAGCGATCAACATGGCCTCGGCGCTGTCAGGTGACACGACGATCCTCCTGGCACCGGGAGGCGAGTATCTGGTCGACTGTGGACCCGGCGACGACGACAACCGTGCCGGCGACCTCGACATCTCCGGCAGCTCCACGATCGTCATCGCCGGCAACGGAGCCTCGCTGGCGTCAGCGGGAGGTCTCTGCCAGCCAGAGCGCCTCATCGACGTGCACGGTGCATCGACCCTCGTGCTGCACGACCTCGTCATCGACGGGGCTCAGAGCGTCGGCAACGGCGGCGCGATCCGAGCGCACCATCTCAGCCTGATCGACGCCACCATCCGCTCGAGCTCGGCGATCAGCGGCCGGGGTGGTGCCGCCCACGTGAGCGGCGACCTCGCCATCATCGACTCGCTGTTGTCGGGCAACGAAGCGATCGTGAACGGCGTGGACCCCGGCGGTTCAGGTGGCGCCATCCACGCACTGGGCGACGTCGTCGTCCGAGGCTCGACGCTCGTCGACAATCAGGCGGCCTTCGCCGGTGGTGCCATCGCCGTCGACGGCGGCGGACGAGTCGTGGTCGACCAGAGCACGTTCGACGGCAACTCGTCACGGTTCGGTCGCGGCGGCGCCCTCTTCGCCGGCTCCGACGCCGTGGTGCAGCTGACCTCCGTCGACGCCAACGGGAACCTGGCATTGGCGACCTCCACCGGTGGTGGCGCCGTCTTCGTCGACGGCGAACTGACCGTCGTCGACAGCTCCTTCACCGCCAACGAATCGCGCAGCATCGACATCGCACCCGGCCTGTGGAACGGCGGCAGCGGTGCAGCGATCTACAGCGAGGGCGAACTCACCATCACCCGGTCGGACTTCGCGACGAACATCGCCGGCGAGTCCGGGGCCGGAGGCGCCGTCCATCACAAGGGCACCGCCGACGTCACCGACAGCACGTTCTCGTTCAACGTCGGCGGTGGCGCAGGTGGTGCGCTGTATCTCACCGGTGGTCGCTCCGACCAGGAGTCCATCACCGTCACCGGTGTCGACATCCGCGGCAACACCTCCGGCGGTTCCGGAGGCGGTGGCATGTTCCTGTCGTCGACGGGTCCGATCGTGGTTCGCGACAGCCGTGTCTCGGGCAACGCCTCCGTGCCGGCCGACGCTGATGGCGGCGGCATCCACGTCCGAGGCCGAGCTCACATCTCGTCCACGACGATCGACGGCAACAGCGTCGGTCATCGCGGCGGCGGTGGCGGCGTGCACGTCGACGAAGCCGCGCAGGTCGTCATCGAGAACTCGGTCATCACCGAGAACCGAGCAGCCAGCGGCGGCGGTGTCGACAGCGATGCAGGCCCGGGCGGGTTCCTCGTCCTGCGGCACTCGACCGTGACCGACAATCACGCCCCCGCAGGCGCCCAGCTGAACGCTCGGTCGCTGCTGCGTGTCGGTGCGTCGATCGTCGGGCTCGCCGAACGCGCCGAGATCGATCCGACTGACCCGTGGGCGACGGTGCCTCGCGGCTCCACCTGCCTGATCGCCGAGACACCGATCTCGTCGGGCCACAACGTCGTCGACGACCACAGCTGCCAGCTCGCGGCCGAGACCGACATGGTGGCGGCCGCGCCCCTGGTCGCTGCGCCGGTCGAGGTCGGCCATCACCTCGCCCCGCTGCCGCTCGTCGACGAGGCGATCGGCAGCGTCTCAGCGGCACTGTGCTCGACCTCGCTCACCGACGTGGCGGGCGCACCCCGGCCGACGCCCTGCGACGCGGGTGCGGTCGAGAGTTCGCTGCACCCGTGGACGTCGGGCCCGTCGACCACGACGACCGCAGTGCCGAGCACCACGACCACCGCAGTGCCGAGCACCACGACCCGAGCATCGGACACCAGCACGCCGACGACGGCCCCGGCCACCTCGACACCGCCCACGAGCGAGCCGGAGCCTCCGGTCGCTGATCCGACTCGACGCTGGTCCTTCGGGTTCGCCGAGGTCGACGGGTGGATCCTCGACCGAGGTGAGGCGTTCGACGGCGAGCACGGTTGGTCCGTCGCCGACGGTTCGCGGCGCCAGTGCGGTGTCCGCAGTGCGTCGGCCGACCCCGTCCTCGACGGCTTCTGCCACGCCGTCACCCGGTACGAACGCATCGGCGGCGTCTGGCGCTCCTACGCCTCCCCGGCGTCGTGGTCCGCAGCGCTCCCGAACGGGACCTACGAGGTGACCGTGACCGTGGGCGACGCGACGGCGCACTACGGCGAGGCCCACTCCGTGCAGGTCGAAGGCGAGCTGGTGCACGACCGTGTCGCCACCACGACGGCCGACCTCTTCGAGACGACGACGGTCACGGTCGAGATCACCGACGGCCTCCTCGACGTGACGTTCGTGGGCGGGACCCGGACCAAGATCGTGTCGGTCGTCGCCACCCTCGTCGAGGACGACGACACCACATCGACCGCGGTGACGACGACCGAGCCGCCGACCACGACCACCACTGGGCCCACCACGACCGAGCCGCCGACCACGACCGAGCCGCCGACCACGACCACTGGGCCCACGACGACCGAGCCATCGACACCCGAGGTCGTCGACGTCGCCAGGTGGTCGTTCGGCTACGACGTCGTCCCCGGCTGGACACGCGACGCCGGCACCGTCTTCGACGGTGAGTTCGGCTGGTCACCGGGCGACGGCCTGTCGCGGCAGTGTGGTGTCCGTCGCGTCGACGACGATCCGGTGCTCGACGGCTTCTGCCACGCGGTCGCCCGCTACGAACTGATCGGCGGACTGTGGCGCCACCTCGCCTCGCCGGCGACGTGGTCGGCCGCCTTGCCGAACGGCACGTACGACGTCACCGTCACCGTCGGCGACGCGAGGTCGCATCACGGCGAGGTGCACTCCGTGCAGGTCGAAGGTGAGCCGGTGCACGACCGTGCCGTCACCTCGAACGGTGTTCCGTTCCGTGTCGACACCGTCAGGGTCGAGATCACCGACGGGGTGTTGGACGTCTCGTTCGACGGTGGCACCCGCACGAAGATCGTCGCCATCGAGGTCGGCCGCGTGGAGTTCGGCGACTCCGAGTCGTGAGCACCCAGAAGCTCGGGGCCGTGCTGACCGAGCAGGGCACCTCACAGTTGCTCGGGTAGCGTTGGGCCGATGGAGCGCCGCATCTACGGGATCGAGAACGAGTACGGCGTCACCTGCACCCAGAAGGGTCAGCGTCGACTCAGCCCGGACGAGGTCGCCAGGTACCTGTTCCGACGGGTCGTCTCGTGGGGACGCAGCTCGAACGTCTTCCTGGCCAATGGTGCACGTCTCTACCTCGACGTCGGCAGCCACCCCGAGTACGCCACGCCCGAGTGCGACAAGATCCTCGACGTCGTCACCCACGACCGTGCCGGTGAACGCATCCTCGAGCAACTGATCGTCAACGCCGAGGAGCGCCTCAACGAAGAGGGCATCAAGGGCACGATCCACCTCTTCAAGAACAACACCGACTCGGCGGGCAACAGCTACGGCTGCCACGAGAACTACATGACGAGTCGCACCGACGACTTCTCGCACTACGCCGAGGTGCTCATCCCGTTCTTCGTCAGCCGCCAGATCTACGCCGGCGCCGGCAAGGTCATGGTCGGTGCCAGGGGAGCGACCTACTCGATCGCCCAGCGAGCCGAGCACATCTGGGAGGGCGTCTCGAGCGCCACCACCCGGAGCCGCCCGATCATCAACACCCGCGACGAACCGCACGCCGACGCCGAACGCCATCGTCGCCTCCACGTCATCGTGGGCGACTCGAACATGAGCGAGTACACGTCGTTCCTGAAGGTCGGCGCCACGTCGATCCTGCTGCGCATGCTCGAGGATCCGAGCGTGATGTTGCGTGACCTGACCCTCGAGAACCCGATCCGGGCGATCCGCGAGATCAGTCACGACATCACCTGCCGTCGCAAGGTCCGCCTCGCCAACGGACGGGAGGCATCGGCGTTCGAGATCCAGTCCGAGTACCTGAATCGGGCCCTGCGTTACGCCGACAAC
>JAHDHM010000254.1 GCA_020631315.1 Acidimicrobiales bacterium | reverse complement strand
ATCGATCTGCTCGCGCCAGTCGCTCGCGCCGTTGGTGCGTTCGTCGCCGAGGGTCGTGTAGCCGCGGAAGGCCGGGCTGTTCGCGATCGCGAGCGCCTGCTTGTCCTCGAGCGGCAGCGCGAAGAAGTCGTCGGCAGCGGCGAAGAGCTGCTGCTCCAGCGATGCGTCGATGCCGTGGCCGGTGACGTAGACGAAGCCGATGCGGTGACACGCGTCGAGCAGCGCCGCAGCGACCGCTGCTGCGGCTTCCGGGTCGTCGTCGCGTCGGAACGGGCCGATGTCGACGACGGGGAGCGGATGGTCGTTCACGGAGCAGACGATACGACGCCGTCACGAGGCTGCAATAGAGGCGACGGCGTCCCACCCCACCACTACGGTCGGTCGACATGGAGGGAACGGGCCACTGGGGCGCGCTCGCTCGCCTGGTCGCGTCGCACCGTGGCCGGACGGCGGCGATGGGCGCGGTGCTGGCAGTCGCCGGCGCGCTCCCGCTCGCAGGGCCACTGCTCATCGCACGCTTCGTCGACGAGGCGGCCGAAGGAGCGAGCGACCGGACCCTGCTCACCATCGCCGGCCTGTACGTCGCCATGGGCATCGGCCGACAGTTGATGGCCGTGGCGGTGGCGTGGTCCGCAGCCGATCTCGCCTGGCGGGTCACCAACGAACTCCGCTCGACGCTCGCTCGCCATGTCCTCGGACTCGACCTGTCGTTCCACCGGTCCACGTCGCCGGGTGAGCTGGTCTCGCGGGTGGACCACGACGTCACCGCACTCAGCGAGTTCGTCTCGAACTTCGTGGTGAAGGCCATCGCCGCGCTCGTGACCCTGGTCGGGATGCTCGTCATCGTCACCGCCGAGGACTGGCGCATCGGCCTCGGCCTCGCGATCTATCTGGCCATCGCCGTGGCCACGGTGTTCGCCGTGCGCGACCTCGCCGTCGACGAGGCAGCCGGCGAGCAGGCAGCGACCGGCCGGATGCTCGGCGAGGTCGAGGAACGGCTCAACGGCGCCGACGACCTGCGGTCGAACGGCGGCGGCAGCCACGCCGTCGCCCGCTTCCAGGTCGCCTCAGCCCGGGTGCTGCGCTCGACCATCCTGCGCGAGAAGCAGGCCGTCGTGCTCTGGGTGATCTCGAACGGCGTGTTCGTCGTGGGTGGCCTCGCCATCCTCGCCCTCGACGCCGCGCTGCTGCGCAACGGCACCATCACCCTCGGCACCGCCTACCTGCTGTTCCAGTACACGCAGCTGCTGCGCGAACCGCTCGGGCAACTCGCCGACGAGATGGAGCGCGTCCAGCGGGCGGCCGGCGGCATGGTCCGAACCCTCCAGTTGCTCGGTGAACGATCGGCGATCGACACGTCGGGCACCGCTCGACCCGCCGTTGGTGCGCTGTCGGTCGAGTTCGACGATGTCTCGTTCGCCTACGACGACGAGGACCCTCCGGTACCGGTGCTCGATCATCTCGACCTGCGTCTCGAGGCCGGCCGGTCGCTCGGTGTGCTGGGCCGTACCGGCTCCGGCAAGACCACGCTGTCGCGGGTGTTGTTGCGCCTCGTCGAGGTGACCGACGGTGAGATCCGCCTGGACGGCTTGCCGTTGCGGGACCTCGATCTGGAACACCTCCGGTCGCGCACCGGTGTGGTCAGCCAGGACGTGCACCTGTTCGCGGCCTCGATCCGCGACAACCTCCGCCTGTTCGACGAGACGGTCGACGACGCCGCACTGCACGATGCGCTCGCCGAGCTCCAACTCACCGACTGGCTCCGTCGCCTTCCCGACGGGCTCGACACCGTGCTCGGGCCGGGCGGCGAAGGTCTGTCCGCGGGTGAGTCGCAGCTGGTCGCACTCACCCGACTGTTCCTGCGCTCGCCGGATCTCGTCGTGCTCGACGAGGCCTCGTCGCGGATCGACCCCGAGACCGAACGCGCGGTCATCGGTGCGATCGACCGGCTCACCCGCGACCGCACCGCCATCGTGATCGCCCACCGATTGTCGACCGTCGAACGCCTCGACGAGATCCTGGTCCTCGACCGCGGCCGTGTCGCCGAACACGGTCCCACGGTCGAACTGCGGGCCGACCCGAACAGCCGCTACTCCCAGTACCTCGCCCTCGGCAGCGCGGTCCTCGACGAGGCAGCACTGGACGAGGCCGCTCTGGACGAGGCAGCTCTGGGCGGCGCCGTGATCGGTGACGCCGGAACGGGTCCGGGAGGTGCGTCATGAGCGGGCACGACGCCGGCAACGACCGCAACGTGGCGAGCAGCCAGATCCGACCGTTCGCCTTCGGCTGGCGCACCGGGGTGTTCCGAGGACGCCTGTGGGCATGGTCGTGGCTCCTGTGGACCCTGTTCTTCCTGATGCCGCTCTCGACCGGCTGGTTCCTGCGCATCGCCTTCGACCGGCTCGAACGCAACGAGGGTGTCGCCGACGTCCTCGTCGCCATCGCGGTCTCCGAAGCCATGCGCGACGTCGCGTTCGCCGCGGCGATCTGGGTCGTCATCCGCTGGTGGGTGGCAGCCCAGACCCACATGCGCACCAACATGCTCGACGCCCAGACGGTGAGCGGTGGTCCGAAGGCAGCGACCCTCCCGGCCAGTCCGGCCGAAGCCACCACACGCTTCCAGGACGACACACGCGACGCCGTCTTGTGGACCGACTCGTGGCTCGACGGCGGCGCCAACCTCGTCTACGCCGCCGCGGCGTTCGCGATCATGGCGTCGATCGACGGCCGTGCTGCCTTCATGGTCCTGCTGCCAATGATCGCCGTCGCCGTCATCGCCCAGCTGCTGACACCGAAGCTCCACGCCGCTCGTGCAGCCGACCGCGACGCGGCGAGCAAGGTCGCGTCGTTCATGGGCGAGTCGTTCGCCGGCCTCATGGCGCTGCGGATGGCCGGCCGTGAAGAAGCGGCGATCACCCGGCTCGAACGCCACACCGACCACCGACGACGCACCGCGGTGCGCGACTCGGTGCTCGACCAGACCATCCGAGGCGTGTCCTCGACTTCGGGCGACGTCGCCATCGGTCTCGCACTGCTCGTCCTCGTACCGCGGGTGCGGTCCGGCGAGTTCGGCATCGGCGACATGGCCCTGTTCGTCACCTACGCCACCCAGCTCGGCGAGGTCCCACGCTTCCTGGCCCGTGTCATCACCGCCCGAGCGCAGGCCAAGGTCGCCTACCGCCGCATGGGCGAACTGCTGCCCGAGGGGCGTATCGACGACCTGCTGGCCCCCACCCACGTGAGCATCGAAGCGCACGAGGCACCGCGCCGACCGGAGCCAGACCCCGCCCGTCAGCCGTTGCAGACGTTGGCACTCGACGGCGTCTCGGTTCGCTACGGGGACGGGCCGCTCGTGCTCGACGACATCGACCTCGAGCTGCCGCGCGGCGCGTTCGTCGTCGTCACCGGTGGTGTCGGCTCGGGCAAGTCCACGCTGCTGCGAGCTCTCGTCGGGCTCGTGCCCCTGTCCGCCGGCGAGATCCGCTGGAACGGCGAACGAGTCGACGACCCCGCCGCCTGGTTCGTCCCGCCGCAGTCGGCCCACCTGCCACAGATCCCGCGGTTGTTCTCCGAATCGCTGGCCGACAACATCGTGCTCGGCCGCAGCCACGACCGCCTGTCCGACGTGCTCGAACTGACCCGCCTGACCGCCGATCTGCGCGAGATGCCGGACGGCACCGACACGGTCGTCGGCGCACGTGGTCTGCGGCTGTCCGGCGGGCAGATGCAACGTGTGGCCACCGCCCGGGCCCTCGTCACCGAGCCCGAGCTGCTCGTGGTCGACGACGTGTCGAGCGCCCTCGACGTCGCCACCGAACGCGAGTTGTGGGACCGGCTGGCCGCCGACGGCTCCAGCACCGTCGTCGCGGTCTCACACCGTCAGCTGGCCTTCGATCGTGCCGACCTCGTGGTCACCCTCGACGGCGGCCGCATCGTCGGGCTCGACCGTCGAGACGCGACACCTCGGTAGCCCGTAGCCCGGATCAGTCCGCCGCTCAGGCGGCTCCGCTGCTCTGTTCGTTCGCCAGCGCTCGCTCGAGCCCGTCGAGCACCAGATCGAGGCCGTAGGCGAACTCGTCACCGAAGTCGTAGCCCGGCTGGAGCACGTGCTCGACCGTCATCTCTCGCAACCTGGGATACCGGTCCTCGGGAACACCGGCCAGGATCCCCTCGACCATCTCCTCCATGTCGGTGTCTTCGTCGAAGGGCAGCGCCACCTCCTGAGTGACGAAGCCCACCACGAACGCGTCCAACGCGGCGAAGGCGTGTGCGCTGAGACGCACCGAGAAGCCCGACTCGCGCAGACACGACAGCACGGACTCGTGGTGCGCCAGCGTCGGGTCACCGGGCGCTGTTCGAGAATCGAGCAACCCGACCGCCCACCGGTGACGGTTCAGCGCGTCGCGCATCGAATGACAACGTGACGCGATGGCCGGACGCCACTCCCCTGGCGGCGGTGCACCGATCTCGTCGAACACGCCGTCGACCATGCCGTCGAGCAGGTCGTTCTTGTTGGCGACGTGGTGGTAGAGCGACATCGCCTCCACCCCCAGCCCCTTGGCCACACCGCGCATCGTGACCTTCGACAGACCGCCCTCGTCGGCGAGGGCGATGGCAGCGGCAACGGCGCGAGCTCGGGTGACGGGTTCTCTCGACATCAGTGGCCAACCTTACAACGTATGGCTATGTTGTCGACAACGACCTTACGACGTAAGGCCACCCCTTCCTCGAGCCAAGGAGCCCGACGTGCACACGACCCCCTCCACCGCCGACCCGACGACGGACACACCACCGACGCAGATGCACGCTGTCGTCACCCGCCGCTACGGCGGCCCCGAGGTCCTCGAGCTCGACACCGTGCCGGTGCCGACACCGGGCCCGTCGCAGGTGCTGGTCGCCGTCGAGGGTGCCGCCCTCGACCGCGGCACCTGGCACCTGATGACCGGCCTGCCACACGCGGTGCGGCTCGGCTTCGGACTGCGCCGGCCGCGGCAGCCGGTGCCGGGGCTCGATGTGACCGGCCGAGTGGTCGCAGTCGGGTCGAAGGTGACGCGTTTCTCCCCCGGCGACCGTGTGCTGGGCATCGGTGCCGGCACGTTCGCCGAGTTCTGCCTCGCCGACGAGAAGAAGCTGTCGCACCGCCCGGACGGGCTCGACGCACAGACCGCTGCGGCGCTGTCGATCTCGGGAGGGACTGCGCTGCAGGCCGTCGTGGATCACGGGCGGGTCGAGGCCGGCCAGCGTGTGCTCGTCATCGGTGCGTCGGGCGGGGTGGGTTCCTTCGCCGTCCAGATCGCGGTCGCCGAGGGTGCCGTCGTGACCGGCGTCGCCAGTGCACCGAAGCACGACATGGTCCGCTCCCTCGGCGCGGTTGATGTCGTCGACCATCGGACCCGGGAGGTGACCGAGCTCGATGCTCGCTACGACCTGATCATCGACCTCGCCGGCAATCGCCGCCTTCGTTCGCTGCGTCGCATTCTCGAACCGAACGGCACCCTGGTCATCGTCGGCGGCGAGCAGGGCGGGAAGCTGCTC
>JAHDHM010000253.1 GCA_020631315.1 Acidimicrobiales bacterium | reverse complement strand
CTCAGGTGGACGCCGCCGGCAGATCGTCGACGAAGGTGACGATGCGGTCAGTCCAGGTGGTGAACTCGTCGGCGGTCGATGCGACGTGCAGCTCGCTCCCGCCGATCAGGTCGTGCAGCTGCTTGGCCGAGCTGACCGGATGACCCGCATCGCCCGACCACGCCAGGATCAGCGTCGGCACTGCGATGGTCGAGATGCGCTCGGCCGGCGGCAGATCGGCGCCAGCCGCGCCGCGAAAGATCGTCGCGAGACGCGTGCCGTCCGCGGCGCGCAAGCTCGCTTCCGACCGGGCGCGTCGGCCCTCGTCGTCGAGCAGCGGATCCGGCACTGGTGCGGCATCGAGGCCGGCGATCAGCGCTGCAGGACCACGGGCGTCGACGATGTCGGCCATCAGTCCATACCGGCCGGCCTGCTCGGCACGGGTGGCCCAGCAGGTCGGCGGGATCACCAGGACGAGCGCATCAACGCGCTCCGGTTCGGCCAACGCAGCGCAGAGCGCCGTGGCCGTCCCGAGCGACGCGCCCGCAGCGACGTAACGATCGACGCCGAGCGCCGAGGCGAGGGCGAGCTGATCCCGGCCCATCTCGGGCCAGTCGTAGGTGGACAGGTCCTCGGCGAGGCCCGAGACGCCGTGGCCTCTGGCGTCGTAGCGCAGAAGGTCGAACGAACCGGCCAGTCGGTCGTGGTCGACCACGTTCCACTGATCCTCGGCCGCCCGGCTGCTCGTCAGCCCGTGGCCCCACACGATCGTCCGCCCGGAGCCACGCCGCTCCCATGCGAGGTTCACGCCGCGGACCGCAGCCATGCCCTCGGCCAGACCGCTCACGTCAGCCGGCCTCGACGATGCGGACCGGGTGTGGTGTGGCCGTGTGCCACAGGATCGTGTTCGGGTGGTACGGCTGCGAGTCTGGCTGCATCGCGCCGGTCGCGTCGTGTGCCCGCGTACGGATCACGTGAGCGCCCGGCTCCAGATCGGCCTGGAACTCGAACAGCGACCACGCCCATCGGCCATACGTCGGGGTCATCGCGACCGGGAACCACGGGCCGTCGTCGACGGCGACCTCGACCTTGGTGATCTCGGCCGAGCCGGAGCGGGCGTAGCCCCAGAACTTCCTCGGGCCTTCCGGCAGCTCGGCGTCCCACGGCAATGCCAGCGTCGACTTCACCGGATGCGCGGCGACCGGCTCGCCCTTCACGCCGTCCGGCGTGCGGTGGACGTAGTACTCCTCACCCCGCCAGGTCCGCACCGGCTTCGACGACACCTCGAGGCGCTCGAGCCACTTCACCCAGTAGGTGCCGATCCATCCGGGCACCACGAGCCGCGCCGGCGCGCCGTGCTCGGCGGGCAGCGGCTCGCCGTTCATGTGCGTGGCGATGATCGTGTCGGGGTCGAGCGCCTTGTCGATCGGCAGGTTCATCGCGACGTGGTCGTCGACGCCGTCGAGGGTCTCGCCGTCGGGGTCGGGTCCGTGCGTTCCGATGAACGCCGCCGACGAGTCGACGCCGACGAGGTCGAGCACGTCGCACACACGCACGCCGCTCCACACGGCCTGACCCATCGCACCCAGCATCCACTGCGTGTCGAAGCCGTCTCCCCCGCCGCTCGGGTGGCCGTCGACGAGCTCGAACAGTTGCCGCCCGTTGCCCGCACACTCGAGCCACGCGGGGACCGCGTGGGTCTCCAGCTCGGCGAGCTCGGACATGGTGAACGTACGAGCGGCACCGGCGGCGTCGCCGTCGACGGTCAGCGTCCAACCTGCGGTGTCGACGTGCTGCGTCTCGGTCGTGGTGCACACGAAGAACCGCTCGACCGGGGTGATGCCACCCCCGAGGTCGCCGACCAACGGTTCGATGGTGCTGAGGCCGTGTCGGGCGAAGCCCTCGGGTGTCTCGTCAGTCACCGGCCGAGTCTCGCAGAACCGCGGTTTCGGAGTAACGTCCGTCGGCCACTCGCCGTCGAGTTCCCTCGATCTGACGCCGGCGTTCCTCGTCGGGCACCGACGCGGCGATCTCGTCGAGGCGTAGTCCGTCGGCGTCGATGACCGGCACACCCAACTGGGCACGGGCCTCGAACCGAGCCGCCAACGCCAACTTCTTCCGAAGCTGATGAGGCTGAACGTCAGCCAGGACCTCGGCGTTCAGCACGTCGAGGTCAGGCGTGACGCCGAGCACCAGATCACCGGTTTCGACTGCCGACGCCAGCAACTGCTCCCCGACCTGGGAGCGGACGATGATGCCGTTGAAACCGGCGTCCTCACCGGTCGGACCGCCACCGGGCCACACGTCGAGCGCTGCGATGTCGGCGGCCTCGCCGAGGGCATCGACGCAGACGGTGCAGCGGGCGTCGAGATCCCACGATCCCTCGTCCTCCCACTGGGCCGTGTAGGTCGATTCGAACGCCCGACCGTCGTGGGTCTCGGCACGGGTCAGACCCGGGTTGCCGAAGCCGCGGTACCGGAGCATGTCGATGTCGACGGGTGTGGCGCCGTGTTCGGCGAGCCAGTTGGCCGTCTTGGCGATCCGGGACTGCCCGCCGCACACCATGGCGAGCCGATGGGTGCACAGCTCGTCGACCCGAGGATCGACCCGGGCGTACGCGTGCACCGCGCCGAGGTCGCAGGGCTTGGCGACGATCGCGAACGGTCGGCCCTCGTCGAGTGCTGCCACCAGACCGGCGAGCGGCGCGGTCGGGCCGTAGCGAGAACCGGCCGATGCGATCACGTCGTCCGACGTGCGAGAGATCGTCCACTCGGTGCGGGTGCCGTCGCCCTCGACCATGCGGACCTGCAGGACCGAGTCGACGATCCCTTGGTCGAGCAAGTGGCCGGCGAGTGCGGTCAGCACTCCCCCGGTCGCGGCCCGAAAGCGGACATCGCGGTCGCCGGCCCAGCCGTAGTGCATCGAGGTGAACGCACCCCAGTGCAGATCGGGGGTTGCGGTCTCGTCGACGCGGGGTCGTCCGACGACGCCGGGACACGAGGCGAGGATCGCCCTCTCCTGCTCGGGCGTGAAACCGTCGGCGGGGACAGGCCGCATCGATCCGACGGGAGCGAGCTCCATCTTCACCGAACCGCCCGACACGGCTTCGCACAGGCCACAGCCGATGCACAGTCCGTTCTCGACGACCTCGACGACCGACGTCGCCGTCCGTGCTTCGGGCATCAGGCATCACCCCGTGTCGTTGCATCGGCACTCGGTCGCAGCTTGTGTGCCGCGAGCGCGTCGTAGTGCGGGCGGCAGAACTCGTACATCTCTGCCAGCTCCGGGACGCCCATGACGTCGACGTACTGACGTTCCTGTCGGGTGAAGCCCGTGGACTTCTCGAGGTTCTCGTGCCAGCTGCCGCCCTCGAACCAGGAGTGTTCTGATCGCTCGCTCTGCTCCCACTCGAGCGCGTCGGGCTTGAAGTCGATGCCGACCGCCTCACACCAGCACTTCGTCATGCCGTGGGGGTCGTCGAGCAGGTCCTCGGCGTCGACGACCACGGGCGTGCGACCGAGATGCTCGGCGACCCGATCGAACCAGTCGTGCTGCTCGGCGTAGCCGGCCTCCTGCACCTCGAGGTCGGGCCACTTGTCCCACATCGACGGCAGCACCTTGGCCGGATCGCGGATGAGGAACGAGTGATCGAACGCCGCCATCACCTCGGCCTGATTCTCCGGGCCGACGTGATGGATGAAGTGATGCGGGAAGTCCTTGATGAACACCGGCTGCGTCGCCGCCGTCGCCCGCAGCTCGGCGAGGACGCCGGCGAAGGTCTGGTCGGGCAGGTCCTGGTAGTGACGCTGCGGCGGGCACTGCCACTCGGGACCGAAGTACCAGGGCGGGCCGAACGGCTCGTGCCGAGCGTCGAAGTCCCCGCGCTGACCCATCATCCGCTCGAACGCCGTGGACGCCGAGCGAGGGACACCCCAGAGCGCCAGCACTCGCCGCGGGCCGCCGAGACCGCCCGCCATCACAGACCGGCCAGCAGCGAGCCGTGACCTCGGACCGGCAGGCCGAGGTCGAGGTGGCGCAGCATGTTCCAGAACAGCGAGTTGTCGGATGCGATCACGGGCTTGCCGACGATCGCCTCCAACGTCGGGATGTGCGGCACGATCTTCATGCCCTGACCGGTCTGGACCACGACGTCCGCGTCGGGTGCCGCCTCGTGCGCGGCGAGAATCGTCTGCACACACTCGCGGTCCGAGTGGTCCCAGTGCGTCACCGCTTCGACCTCCATCTGGGCTTCGAGCGACGGGTGGATGCCCTGGTCTCGCATGTGGCCTGAGGCCACCACCTCGAACCCGGCAGCGGTCAGGTAGCCGTTGATCCCGTCGCGCCAGTCGTCGCGGTAGTAGCCGTTCGACACGGTGATGCGCTCGGCGCCGATCGACCGCAGCGCCTCCACGATCGAGTGGCCGGCCATGACGAAGGTGGCCCCGACCTTCTCGGAGACGCGGTCGCAGTACGCGGCGATGTCATCGGGTGTGGTGCCGTTGCAGTGCACCCAGTTGGTACCGACCTGTCCGATGACGGTGCAGTCCGACAGTGCCAGTGCCTCCGCAGCTTCGTCGAGCAGGTCGAAGTTCTTGGCTCGCTCGCTCAGCTCGTAGCCATAGCTCGGGACGTGCAGCACACGCCCCATCGCTCCGACGCACCCGGGAGGGGCAACCGCCAGGAACTGCTGGATGACGTCGTCCCAGCACGCCGGCGTGGTCACGAATCCTGCGTACCCGAGGTAGCGGGGGCGCGGCGTGGGGTCGTACCCGAAGCTCATTCGGCAGCCTCCTCTTGTTCGTCCACCGCTTCTTCGTCCGCAGAGACCGGCGCGAGTGCGATCGACTCGGCGAGGCGGAGCCCGCGAGCGAGATCGTCGTCGTCTCGATAGCGGGCCCAGTTCAACCACAGTCCGTTCTGCACGACGATCACATCGGTGGCCCGTCGACGTGCGGCGAGTTCGGACAGCGTCGGGAACGCCTCGCGGATCCGCTGTTCCAGATGACGGGAGTAGCGGATGTACAGACCCCGCTCGACTTCGGCGATGTCGGGATCGGTGCGCGAGATCGCCCACAAGGTGATGCGCAACGTGAGGTAGTCGGCGGTCATGAACTCGTCGGCGAACGCGCCGCCGAGGAAGATCTGGAGCCGCTCGACAGGATCGTCGGGCTCGTCAGCCGCGGTCTCGCCGAGTTCGACGTCGTCGGCGGCGGTGCCGAGTGCTCGTTCGAGCAGCACGTCGGTGGCCCGCTGGAACGCCGCTTTGACCATCGCCGACTTGTCGTCGAAGTGGTAGCTGAGCAGACCGAGCGAGACGTCGGCCTCGCGGGCGATGCTGCGCATCGACAGCCCCTCGAGGCCGTCTCGGACGATCACCGCAGCCGCCGCGTCGAGGATCTCGCCGGCGGCCTCGTTCAGCTCGGCGTCCGCCGTGTTCGATGCAGCATCCGTCGGGGGCACGGAGCGACCCTATCCCAGGCCCATTCCGCGGACTGGACGATCGTCCGGACGACAGTCGGTTAGTAGGGCCCCATTGCCGCTCCAGCGTCCTCGAGGAC
>JAHDHM010000252.1 GCA_020631315.1 Acidimicrobiales bacterium | reverse complement strand
GGTTCGACGTCTACCCCCACGAGATGTCGGGCGGCATGCGGCAGCGGGTCTGCATCGCCAGTGCCCTCGCGTGCGGTCCGAAGATGCTGTTCGCCGACGAGCCGACCACCGCCCTCGACGTGACGGTGCAGCACCAGATCATGAACCTGCTGGCCCGTGAGCAGGACGAGCGCGACATGGCCATGGTCCTCGTCACCCACGACCTCGGCGTGGTCGCCGGTCGTACCGACGAGATCGCCGTGATGTACGCCGGCAAGATCGTCGAGAAGGCACCGACGGCGATGCTCTTCGACAACGTGCGGATGCCCTACACCGAGGCGTTGCTGCGCTCGATCCCGCGGACCACGCAGAAGAACCACACGCGGTTGGCTGCGATCCC
This sequence comes from Acidimicrobiales bacterium, assembly GCA_020631315.1. The sequence continues at coordinate 5,166 of JAHDHM010000252.1, read as the reverse complement.
CGGTCGTCCGCCGGACCTCATCAACCCGCCGAAGGGCTGTGCGTTCAGCCCCCGCTGCGCCTATGCGCAGGACCAGTGCTTCGAGGAGCTGCCACCGCTGGTCGAAGCCGGCCCCGGCCACACGTACCGGTGCCACCTGCCCGTCGGCAGCGACGCCAACGCCGAGGCGTTCGAGAAGAACCTGGCCAAGGGTCTGCCCCAGGCCGTGGCCATCAAGATGCACGGACAGTCCGTGGGAGAGGTCGCCTGATGGCCGGTACCGGCAAGGCGCATCTGCGCGACGGCGCCATGCTGCGCGTCGAGGACCTCAAGGTCGAGTTCCCCGTCGGCGGCGGCAACACCGTCAAGGCCGTCTCGGGCATCAGCTTCGACATCCGCGAGGGTGAGACCCTCGGTCTCGTCGGCGAGTCCGGTTGCGGCAAGTCGACGACCGGCAAGGCGATCATCCAGCTGCCACCGCCCACCGGCGGCTTGGTCGAGCTGGGTGGTGAGGACATCACTGCCCTGTCCGGTGAGGCCATGCGCCGCAAGCGCACCGAGATCCAGATGATCTTCCAGGATCCGATCTCGTCGTTGAACCCTCGCCGCAAGGTCGGCAAGGTCGTGGCCGAGCCCCTCGACGTGTGGGGCCCCAGCCGTGACGAGAGCATCGACGAGACCGTCGACCGACTCCTCGATCAGGTGGGCATCGATCCCGAGATCGCACGAGACAAGCATCCACACGAGTTCTCCGGCGGTCAGTGCCAGCGCATCTCGATCGCTCGTGCCCTCACGACCGATCCGAAGCTGCTGATCTGTGACGAGCCGGTCTCGGCGCTCGACGTGTCGGTGCAGGCCCAGATCCTCAACCTGCTCGAGGACCTGAAGGCCGAGCACGACCTCACCCTCGTGTTCATCGCCCACGACCTCGCCGTCGTGAAGAACATCAGCGACCGGGTCGCCGTGATGTACCTCGGCAAGATGTGCGAGATCTCCGAGGCCAACGATCTCTACGACCGCCCGGCGCACCCGTACACCGCGCTGTTGCTCGACTCGGTGCCCGAGCCCGATCCGTCGATCGAGCTCAACACCGACATGGTCGAAGAGGGCGACCTGCCCTCGCCGATCAACCCGCCCTCGGGCTGCCGGTTCCGGACCCGGTGCCCGTACGCGACCGACGTCTGCGCTGCCGAAGAGCCGCAGATGCGTGCTGTGGGGGAGGACCACTTCGTGGCCTGCCACCACCCGTTGATCGAACCCGTGGAGGTGTCGCTGGGCAACGACTGATGCCGACGGTCGACGGATCGTCGGCCTCCATTCGGAAAGACCCCCGGCTCCGCCCAACGTGCGGACCGGACCAACGACACCATTTCCCGGGCTCAACCGAGCTCACCTTGGAGGGAGAAACCAACTATGAGAGCAACCTGGCTCAAACTGCTGGCAGTGCTGCTGGCGTTCGGCATGGTCGCCGCCGCGTGCGGTGGCGACAGTGACGACGCTGACGACGCCGGCACCACCGACGACACGGCGGCCGCCACGACGGAGGCCCCCGCGACCACCGCGACCCCGACGACCGAGACTCCGGTGGAGACCACCGAAGCTCCCGTGACGGTCAACTACGGCGGCGAGATCACCATCGGCCTCGAGGCCGAGGCAACGGGCCTTCGCCCGTGGGAGGACAGCTGCTCCTCGCCTTGCTACAACATGATGATCTCGGTCTACGACAAGCTGTTCGAGATCGACAACAACTTCCAGCCGGTTCCGTGGCTGGCTGAGTCGTCCTCGGCCAACGCCGACTTCACCGAGTTCGTCGTCACCCTTCGTCCGGGTGTCACGTTCCACAACGGTGTCGAGCTGACCGCGCAGACCATCGCCGACATGTTCCCGATCCAGCAGGAGGGCTCGCAGTCCTCCGGTTCGATCGCTGCAGCCGGCATCGTCGACGTCCAGGCGACCGGTGACCTCGAGGTCACCTACTCGCTCGGCGCCGGCAACTCCGCGTTCCTGTCGTACCTGACCCGTGCCCCGCTGGGCATGGTCTTCGAGCCGGCCGCTGCTGCTGCCGACCCCGAGGGCTTCACGAACAACCCGGTCGGTACCGGCCCGTTCGTGATGGACAACCGCGACGTCGACAACGAGACCTCCGTGGTCCGCAACGACAGCTACTGGATGAGCGACAGCGAGGGCAACCAGCTGCCGTACCTCGACGGCATCAACTTCCGTCCGATCCCCGACGAGGGCACCCGCCTCTCCTCGCTGATCTCGGGCACCACGAACGCGATGCAGACGCTGCGTCAGGGCACCATCCGTGACGCCCGCGACGCCGGTGGCCTGGTCCTCTACGAGTTCCAGGGCAACAACGTCGGTGGCGGCATGTTCAACGTGCTCGTCGCGCCGTTCGACGACGTTCGTGTCCGTCGTGGCCTGACCCACCTCAACAACCAGGACTCCGTCATCGACGCTCTGGGTGGCACCGGCATCTCGCTGCCGGGCTCGCAGTGGTTCTCGCCGGACAGCCCCTGGTACTCAGAGGCTGCCCGCGACGCATGGCCGCAGTTCGACATCGAGGGCGGCACCGCACTCCTGCAGGAGTACATCGACGACCCGGCCCGTTCCGACGGCAAGGCCCCCGGCTCGCCGATCGACGTCGAGCTCAGCTGCCCGCCGGACCCGACGCTCATCGCCGCCATGCAGGTGCTCGAGGCCGTGTGGACCTCGACTGGTCTCGTCAACGTCGAGCTGACGAACTTCGACCAGGCGACCCACATCAACAACGCCCTCGGCACCCCTGACGACGGCTTCGTCGGCGTCCACCAGGCTCACTGCTGGCGCTGGAGCTCCGACGACGATCCGTCGCTGTCGCTGAACTCCGCCTTCGGTGCCCCGACCCCGGCCCTCGCCGGTGAGTTCGGTGTCCCGTTCTCGGCCACCAACTTCCCGAACTTCTTCGATGCTGAGATGTACGCCAACCTCGTTGCGGCCATCCAGACCGACGACTTCCAGACCCGGTACGGCCTCTACGAGCAGGTGAACCTCACCCTCGCAGAGCAGGTTCCGATCTGGTACTCGGGCCACACGGCGACCCTGATCGCCACCGCCGAGGGCATCACCGGCTTCAACGGCTGGACCACCCCCGACGGCACGCTCGGCGCCGGCTTCCCGGCCGCCGAGGCTCGCTACACCTTCGTTCGCTTCGAAGGCTGAGCCTGACGTCGTGAGTTGACGACCGTGGGGTCGGGCCACCGGCCCGGCCCCACGGCGTCGCTCGTGTACCCCTCATCTCGTTCCCTGACACCACGACCACTCACCGAGGACCTGCCGCAATGCCGAAACTGATCGCCACCCGCTTGCTGCGGATGATCGCGACGCTGATCGCGGTGTCGGCCCTCACCTTCTTCATGGTCGAGTTGCTGCCCGGCGACCCGACCAGCCTCCTCATCCCGCCGGAAGCGCAGAACGACCAGGAAGCGGTCGAGGCACTCCGCGAGGAGCTCGGGCTCAACGACCCGAGCATCGTTCGCTATTTCCGCTGGCTCGGCAACGCCGCGACCGGCGATCTCGGCAAGTCCTTCGTCACCGACCAGCCTGTCTGGTCGATCCTGCAGGAGCGCCTGCCGATCACCCTCGAGCTCGCCCTCGTCTCGGTCGGCCTGGCGCTCATCTTGTCGATCCCGCTCGGGATCATCTCGGCCTACCGACAAGGCAGGGCCACCGACAAGACCATCTCGGCTGCACTCCAGTTCGGGTTGTCCATTCCGAACTTCGTGATCGGTGTGTTCCTGATCTGGTTCTTCGCCGAACGGCTCGGCTGGTTGCCTGCCACCGGCTGGACACGACTCACCGAGTCCCTGACCGGCAACATCAAGGCAGTGATCCTGCCCGCCGTGTCGCTGGCGATCGTGGACATCGCCGTGTTCTCCCGCCTGGTGCGAGCCGACATGATCTCGACACTGCAGGAGAACTACGTGCTCTCCGCCAAGGCGAAGGGCATGAGCGACCGCTTCATCCTCTTTCGCCACGCACTGCGGCCCTCGTCGCTGTCGCTGGTCACCATCGTGGCCCTCAACCTCGGCGGTCTGCTCGGCGGCACCGTCGTCATCGAGCAGCTCTTCGCCATGGGCGGCATCGGTCGGCAGCTGATCGACTCGATCCTGCGCCGCGACTACATCGTGATCCAGGGCATCACGGTGTTCATCGCCACGGTCTACGTGTTGCTGAACACCATGGTGGACTTCGTCTACCTCGCCATCGACCCCCGCATCCGTGGAGGACGGCACTGACATGACCGACACCGCAGCACCCGAGACCGGTACCGACAACAAGGCGCTGAGCGCCCTCATCGTCGAGGACCTGCCCGAAGCCGGCAAGAGCGGCGGCTTCATCGCCTTCGTGAAGTCGATGCCGTGGTCGGCACGGCTCGGCGCCACTTGGCTGATCGTCGTGATCTTCCTCGCCGCCTTCGCCGACTTCCTGCCCTTCATCAAGGACCCGAACTACCTGTACGGCGTCTTCGAAGGCGAAGCCACGAACCAGGGACCGTCCGGCAAGTTCTGGTTGGGCAACGACAACCTGGCCCGCGACATCTTCGCCCGCCTCGTGTACGGCGCTCGTGTCTCGCTCGTCGTCTCCGCCAGCGCGGTGTTCTTCGGCGTGACCATCGGCGGGTTCCTCGGTTCGTTGGTCGGCTTCGTCCGTGGGCGTACCGAGACGGTCATCATGTCGCTCGTCGACGTGATCCTGGCCTTCCCCGGCCTCGTCCTCCTCCTGGTGATGGTCGCCATCACCGAGACCCGCTCGCTCACCGCCATCTCCCTGGTCGTCGGCGTCCTGTCGATCGCGCCCTACACACGAGTCGCACGAGCCAACGCCCTGGCGGTGTCGAACCGCGAGTTCGTCCAGGCAGCTCGAGCCATCGGCACCAAGCCACTGCGGATCCTGATGCGCGAGATCATCCCGAACGTGCTGCCGTCGATCCTGGCCTACGCCTTCGTCGCGGCGGCGTTCATCATGGTCCTCGAAGGCAGCCTCGCCTTCCTCGGTCTGTCGGTGCAGCCGCCGACCCCGACCTGGGGTCAGATGATCTTCCAGGCCCGAGCCGACATGCGCCTCAACGTGTGGCCCGTCATCTACCCGTCCGCCGCGCTCGTCTTCACCGTGCTGGCGCTCAACACGGTCGGTGACTTCCTG
>JAHDHM010000251.1 GCA_020631315.1 Acidimicrobiales bacterium | reverse complement strand
GGCCGCAGTAGCAGACTCCACATGTCGGTCGCTCGAACGACGGGCATTCCGACGGCACCATCCAACATGAGTCTGGCCCACACATGTCGGCTCGCCCGGCTGATTTCGGGTCAGCCGGTGACGGCGCCGTACACGAGAGAGCGGAAGTCGCGGTCGGGCAGCTGGACGCCGGTCATGTACTGAGACATGAACACGGCGACGAGGTCTTCGACTGGGTCGACCCAGTAGTAGGTCTTGGCGGCGCCAGCCCAGCCGTATTCGCCGACCGAACCCGGGCCGCGTGACTGGGCGACGTCGAGCATCACCCTCGACCCGAGTCCGAAGCCCATGCCCGGATTCACGGTGCCGACGAGTGCCCACGGCATCAGCTCGGCCGGCAGGTGGTTCGAGTGCATGAGCTCGAGGGTCTTGCGGCCGATGATCTGCTCGCCGTCGAGGCTGCCGCCGTTCAGCAGCATCTGGGCGAAACGGTGGTAGTCGCCGATCGTGGAGAACAGACCGAGGCCACCCCGGGCCCAGCCCGGATCGTTCGTCGGGTACGTCGCCGACACGTCACGGCGTGCGTTGTCGCCGGACAGCGCTGCGGTGAGCAGCTGGCCGGCCTCGTAGTCCTGGCCGACGAGATCGGGCAGGCCGTACATCGCCGAGAGTCGGTCCAGCGAGCCGTCGGCGACGGTGAAGCCGCTGTCGGACATGCCGAGCGGTTCGAAGATGCGCTCGCTCAGGAACTGGCCGAGCGACTGACCCGACAGCACCTCGATCAGCCGGGCAGCGACGTCGATGCCGACGCTGTAGGTCCACATCGCCCCTGGTTGATGTGCGAGCGGCAACTCGGCGAGAGCGTCGATGCACTCCTCCAGCGACCTCGACGCGTCGTTCATGATCCGCGCCTCGCGGTACGTCGCCGCAGCCGGGTCGAGCATGAAGTCGTAGGTCAGACCCGACGTGTGGGTCAGGACGTCACGCACCTCGATCGGCCGGGCCAGCGGCGTCAGCGTGCCGTCGGCCTCCAGCACCTGGACGTCGGCGAACCTCGGCAGGTAGTTCGACAGCGGGTGTTCGAGCTGGAACGCCGCCTCCTCGTGCAACAGCATCAGCGCTGTCGACACGATCGGCTTCGTCATCGAATAGATGCGGAAGATCGTGTCGTCGGTCATCGCCAGCCCGGCTTCCCGATCCCGATGACCGACCTGCGACGAGTGCACGATGTCGCCCCGACGGGCGACCAGCGTCGAGATGCCGGCCACCTCGCCCGTGTCGACGTACTTCGCCTGCAGGATCGAGCCGATGCGGTCGAGCCGCTCGCTGCTCATCCCCACCGACTCCGGTGTGGCCGTGACCTCGATCCCCATGCTGTCCCCCTCGACACGATCGCGTGAGGTCGACGCTAACGAAACTGCGCCATCCGGGCCGAAAGAGCCGTTGTCGCTCGAAGTAGCTACATGTAGCCTGAGGTCATGAACGCCAGCCTCCGAGAGCTCAACAACAAGTCCAGCGAGCTGGCTCGCCGCGCTCAGAACGGTGAGACGATCACGATCACCGACCGAGGACGACCCATCGCCCAACTCGCCCCGCATGACGGGTTCCGCTTCGCGGAACGCGACGAAGTGCTGGCCGTGTTCGCCGACGCTCCGGTCATCGACGGAGGTCAGCTACGAGCAGAGCTCGACGCACTGGCCGATCCCGACTTCGCGGATCCGTACGCCCGGTGAGCGAGGGCATCCTCGACACGAGCGTCGTCGTCGACCTCGGTCGAATCGACCGGACCGAACTCCCCGACCGACAAGCCATCACGACGATCACCTTGGGCGAGCTCGCGGTCGGTCCGCTGATCGCCGTCGATGCAGCTGAGCGCGCCCGACGCCTCGATCATCTCCGCCAAGTAGAGCGAGCATTCCGCGGAGCGGTCCTCGACTACGACTTCGCCGCGGCGCAAGCGTTCGGCGGTGTCATGGCCGGCGCTCTCTCCCGTGGACGGACAGCGCGCCGGCGGAGCAGCGATTTCCAGATAGCGGCCATTGCCGTTGCGCAACGACTTCCCCTCTACACAGCGAACGTCGACGACTTCGCCGGCATCGGCGGCCTCGTCGTCATGTCCGTTGCACCTCCGACGAGCTGACTGACTGCGTTCTGCGGAACGCTCGCCGCCGGCCCCACGGCCGGTCAACGATCGACGTGGCGGAGCCGGCCCGGGTTGACGAACACCTCGCGACCGACGTTCGCATGCGTCGTGAGCGACATCACACCGAAGTCCAGGACATGGCTGAGACCGAGACCGTCCGCCTCGATCCAGGTCAGCATCAGGACGTCGTCGTCGAGTTCGCTGCACAAGTACGTCTCGTCGTCACCTCGGCCGGTGTCCTCCCCGACGGTGCGGGTCCAGTGCAACCGGTCTCGGCCCACGACGTCGATCCTGTACGTCTCGTCGGCGTACACGAACTCCACGCTCGCTCCGATGAGTTGCTCGTGATCCATGCCGACTCCCCTGCCTCAGACGGGCACAGCCCAGAATGCCGGATCACCCGGCGCGACAGCCTCGGCACCTGAGAAGATCAGCCGATGCACTCCGAGCACATCGCCGAGTTGACCAACCGCTACCTCGCGGTCCCGTCGGTCGTCGGCTTCGAGGAACCGTTCATCGCCGCCCTCGAAGCCGATCTCGACCGGATCGGCCGACCTCACCACCGCACCGCAGGGCTGCTCGCCGTGCCCGGACACGGTTGGACCGTCTCGGCCCACATCGACCGCCATGGGCTCGTCACCGACACCGGCGGGGTGTTGCGCTACGCGGCGGCCGAGATCGGCGAGCACCGGACGCTCGGGCCACGCGCTCGCACCGCAGTGTGCACCCGATTCGCCGACGAAGACGTGGCGGCGTACGACCCGGCGACAGGAGTGCCGGTTGCGACCGCGACCGTCGACCATGGCGACCACTGCGGTCTCGACCACTCAGCCGAGCTCTTCGCCGAGCCGTTCACCGACCTGCCTGCGGGTGTGCCGGTGGCGTTCGCAGCACCTGCGTCGCCACCACGCGAGGGCTGGATCAGCGGCCAGCTCGACAACACCGTCTCGGCTGCGATGGCGATCGCGCTGCTCGAAGCCGGCTTCGGTGGGACGGTGCTGTTCACGCTCGGCGAGGAGATCGGCCGTAGCTGGGAGGCGCTGGTCGACTGGTTCGACGAGCCGGAACGACGGCTCCTCGTGCTCGACACCAGTCCTTTCGACGACGAGGCTCCCGCAGCCGACGGCGCAGCGGTCCTTCGCCACCGCGACGCGGGCGCAGCGTTCGACGCGGAGACTGTGGCACTCGTCGAGGCCACAGCGGACGAGGTCGGTGTGCCGGTGATCTGGAAGGACCGCCTCCTCGAAGCGCACCAGAAACCACTCGGGCGCACGGAGCTGGGGCGACTCGTCGCGGGCACCGACGGTCGAGCGACCGGTGCGACGCTCCAGATCCCGACGACGGATTATCACTCCAACCACGAGACGACGTCGTACGTGGCGATCGACAACGTGTGGCACCTCCTGACGTCAGTTCTCGACGTGTAGTCAGAAACCGATGATCTCGTCAGCGGTCCGAGCATCGGGCATCCGTCGAGAACGACCCCGAGCGATCACTGCCTCGAGCTCCGTCACATGGACGCTGACCTTCCTTTGGCGAGCGATCTCGAGCTGTGATCGCACTGCGTCACGCACCGCCTGCTCCCTCCTTTGGATTGGTGCCAAGAGAAGTGGCTCGACCCCAAGAGCCTGGTGCACAGCGTTCCGCGGAACGTTCGAACCCGACTCAGGCGTCGAGTGGGAGGCGGATCGAGAAGGTCGCGCCGGCTCCGGGGGTGGCCGTGACGGAGATGTCGCCGCCGTGGGCATGGACGATGGCCTGGGCGATCGACAGTCCCAGGCCCGATCCCCCGCTGCTCCGACTCCGGCTCGCATCACCCCTGGCGAACCGGTCGAAGACCACGGTTGCTTCGGCTTCCGTGAGACCCGGCCCGTCGTCCGACACCGACACGACGACACTGGTCTCGTCGCCCGCCACACGGACGTCGACCGTCGAACCGGCCGGCGTGTGCTGCGCGGCGTTGTCGACGAGCGCCGTCAGTGCCTGGTGGACCCGGAATCGATCGGCGTCGACCGTCGCTTCCACCGCCTCGACCCGGAAGTCGTGATCCGGATGGGCGGCACCGGCGAGCTCCGCGACATCGCTCGCCAGGTGATCGACCCGGAACGTCGACCGTTCGAGCGGCCGCTCCTCGTCGAACTTCGCCAACGTCAGCAGGTCCTCGGCGAGTCTCGACATGCGTTCGGCCTCGAACTGCAGCCGACGCATCGCATCGTCCAGCTGCCCTTCCCCTCGGAAACCGCCCGCTGAGTACAGGTCGGCGTACCCGAGGATCGACGTCAGCGGCGTCCGCAGCTCGTGTGCGGCATCGGCCACGAATCGACGCAGCCGGTCCTCGGAGCGGTCCCTTTCGTCGAGCATCACGTTGAAGGCGTGGCCCAACTGGTCGGCTTCGGTCGACTCCCCCGCCACCTCGGCTCGTCGATCTCGCTCGCCCGCGGAGATGGCGACGGCGACGCCGGTCAGCTCGTTGATCGGACGGATGCCGTGGCGGCTCACCCACCACCCGATCCCGAACGAGGCGACGAGCACGACGACGGCCATGCCGGCGAGCGTGATGGTGAGGGTGCGGACCGCGGCCCCGAGGTCGTCGATGGGCGCGGCGATGACGGCATCGAGCGACGTCGATGCCCCCGGCAGGAACAGGACTCGGAACGTCGACGTGCCGTCCAGCCCGTCGACGGTCAGGTGCGTCGGCTCCGCCGGTCGATCCTCGGCGAGCGCCGTCAGGTCGGGCGCGTCGTCGAGGAGCTGGCCGACCATCACCTCACGGAACTCACCGTCGGCGTCATCGACCGCGACGAAGACATCGGAGATGCTCTCGTCGTCGGCACCGGCAGCCGTTGGCGGCGCTGCTCCGGGCCGCCCCACAGGGGCAGCACCTCCTCCGGGTCGGATGCGGGTCTCCGGCGGCAGGCGCACCGCGGTGAGCCGATTGTCCATCTGCTCCAGCGCATACCGGCGCTGGACCTCGACGGTGAACACGCCCGCGCCGATCACGGTGACGGCGATGACGGTGAACCCGATCCACATCCGGGTGCGGAGTCTCACTCGTCGACCCGCAGGCAGTACCCGACGCCCCGCACGGTGTGGATCAACCTCGGCTCGTGCTGATCGAGCTTGCGGCGCAGGTAGCTGATGTAGGTGTCGACCACCGACGAGTCGGGCGGCAGCTCGTAGCCCCACACCTGTTCGAGCAGCTGCGCCCGGCTCAACACACGGCCGGGATTCATCATCAGGTGGTGGAGGAGGTTGTACTCCGTGGGCGACAGCTCGATCACCTCGTCGGCCTTCGTCACCCGGTGCGCTGCCGTGTCGACCACGAGGTCACCGCACTGCAGCACCGTCGTGCGCGTCGCCGCCTTCGTGGTCCGCAGCCGCAACTCGACCCTGGCGACCAGCTCCGCCACGGCGAACGGCTTCACCATGTAGTCGTCGCCACCG
>JAHDHM010000250.1 GCA_020631315.1 Acidimicrobiales bacterium | reverse complement strand
CATCAGGTGCTTCTTCGGTTGGTTGAGCTTCGAACAGCGTCCCCGCCACAACGAACACACTATCGAACACATGTTCGATACCCAACTCCGATCCGAAGATTGTTCAGAACAAATCCCCAGCGACTCGAGGCGCGTCAGAAGGACACCCCCGAACACTGCAACCCATCTCAGCGGCGAGGGTCAGACGACGGAAGTGGGCTCGTCGTCGTAGATGGCACGGCTGGCACGCTGCAGGATCAGCGCGCCCAGCACGATGCCGAGCAGGAAGGTCCAGAAGAACGCCGTCTGCCCGGCGCTGCCGTACATGATCGGCCCGACGAACGCACCGATCGCGGCTGCCAACAGGCCGGCCGAGTCCAGCAGGCCCGTGCCGATCGCCGCTCGCTCGGCACCGGTCACCTCGAGCGACAGCACCTGGGCCGACACGATCACGAACGACTCCCCCGATCCGTGCAGGAACCCGGTGAGCGCCACGAACCAGACGGCGCCGGCCCACCAGTAGCCGAGCATCACGGGCACGAGCAGCAGCAACGCAGGAACCATCACGGTGCTGGCACCCCGTCGCTCGGCGAGCCCGCCGACGATCCTCGGCAACACCAGCATCGGGCCACCGGTGAACACGATGGCGATCGCCACGGCGGTGGTGTCACCGCCGAGGTCGGTGATGAGCCGGTCGAGGGTGGCGTCGAACACCCCGATGTAGGAGTAGACGAGCACTGCGGCGAGCATCGCCGACTGCACCCGCGGCCGGCGGATGAGCTTGCCGAGGTCGCCGTAGTCGACAGGTGTCGACGCGATCGGGGCACCAGCGATCGTGATGATCGCAGGCACGCCCGCGACACCGATGGCGACGGCGACGAACACGAACGGCGCTTCGAACGAGATCGGCTCCAACAGCGCACCGATGAACGGCCCGAGGATGAATCCGGCCACGGCGACGGACAGCAGGATGCCGAGCTTCACGCCGCCGCCTTCGGCGTCCTCGCCGATGAGCGCCTTGCGTGCCGCGAGCCCGAACAGGCCGAGACCGATACCCGTCAGGCCACGACCGACCGCCAGGACGATGGTGTCGCCGCCGTAGGCGAACATGATCGGGCCGATCACCCCGGTGACGATGCCCAGGATCGCGAGCTGCGCCGTGCGCCCTCGATCAGCCAGCGGGGCCAGCACCAGGTTGGCGAACAGGGCGGCGAGGAAGCCGGTTCCGGCGATCACGCCGACGCCCCAGTCGGCCAAGCCGAGCTCCTCCTGAACGTCCTCCAGGAACACGAACACGACGCCGAGTGCGGTGGTCAGGAAGAAGTGGGCGCAGTAGATCGGCAGCGCGCTCCGGTTCAACACCGGCGTAGTCCACACCCCAGCCATGCCCCCTGTCGAACGCGTTCACCACAAGTTGGGTTCAGCGCGCTACGACCTTCTACCGTGACCGGCCATGCAGGACCTCACCGGAAAAGTCGCCGTCGTCACCGGAGCTGCGAGCGGCATGGGCCGTTCGTTCGCCCACCGTTTCGCGAAGGCGGGCATGCACGTCGTGATGTCCGACGTCGAGGAGCCGCGTCTCGCCGAGGCCGTCGCCGAGGTGAGCGCGCACGGTACCGAGGTCATCTCGACGATCACCGACGTCAGCGACTCCGAGGCGATGGACGCGCTCGGCGCGGCGACGTTCGAGAAGTTCGACACCGCCCACGTCATCTGCAACAACGCCGGCGTCGCCGGCTCGCTCGGCGACAACCACATCGACGAGATGGCCTGGAAGTGGGTCATCGACGTCAACCTGTGGGGCGTCATCCACGGCCACCGCGTCTTCCTGCCCAAGCTGCTCGAACAGGGCGAGGGGCACATCGTGAACACCGCGTCGATGGCCGGTCACTTCGGCGGGCATTCCGCCTACTCGGCGTCGAAGTGGGGCGTCGTCGGCATCACCCTCGGCCTCTACAGGGCCATGCAGGATCAGCAGACCGGCGTGGGCGTGTCGTGCCTGTGCCCCGGCTGGGTCGCCACCGACATCGCCGACTCGGACCGCAACATCCCCGAATGGGCGGCACCCGCTGCCCTCGCTGAACCGAGCGACGACATGGAGCTGCGCCGTCAGTGGCTGAAGGACGTGCTCGCCTCCGGAGCCAAGCCCGACGACGTGGCCGACATGGTCCACGACGCCGTCACGAACGAGAAGTTCTGGATCTTCACCGACATGACGATGGTCGGCATTCTCGCCGACAAGCACGACTCGATCATGAACGTGCGCAACCCGCAGGGCTTCGCCCTCCCCGGCCAGTAGCCCTGCTTCAGCCGCCTCTCGGCGCTGTGCCGGTTCAGTCGCCTCTCGGCGCTGTGCCGGTTCAGTCGCCTATCGGCGACTGTGCGGTGAGGCCGCCGTCGAGGGTGAACACCGAGCCCGAGGCGAACGCCGCAGCGTCGCTCAGCAACCACGCACACAGCCCTCCGATGTCCTCAGGCGTGCCCATGCGACCCACCGGATGCTTCGCCGTCGCCTCGGCGCGGGCCGCCTCTGGGTCGTCAGCGAGGTCGAACGCAGCGTCGGCCATCTCGGTCATGATCCAGCCGGGTGCCACGGCCACGCAGCGCACCCCATCACGCCCGTGGTCCGTCGCGATCGCACGGGTCAACGCCTGCACCGCGCCCTTCGACGCGTTGTAGAGCGCCATGCCGTGATCGGCATGTGACGCCGCGATCGAGCCGACGTTCACGATCATGCCGCCGTCGCCGTCACGCATCGCTCGCACCGCAGCGCGGGCGACGTTGAACACGCCTCGGACGTTGACGTCCATGACGAGGTCGTAGTCGTCGTCGGTCGAGTCGGCGATCGTCTTCTCGACCTGCACACCCGCGTTGTTGACGACCCCGTCGAGGCGGCCATGGCGCTCGACGACCGTCGAGATCAGCGCGTCGACGGCAGCCGAGTCGCGCACGTCGAGCTCGTGCCAGTCGTGGGCCGCGGGTCGACGGCTCGCGGTCACGACGGTCGCCCCAGCGGCGGCGCAGGCATCGGCCACGGCAACACCGATGCCGCTACTCGCTCCCGTCACGAGCACGACCTTGCCGCGCAGCGCCGCTGCGTCCAGCGAGCTCATGACGCCGACAACTCCGCCAGCGCGGCCTCGACGCTGAGCGGTCGAGCGCGCTGCAACAGGTCGGCGCGGTTCGTCGTGACGACATCGGTGCTCATCGCGCCAGTTCTACCGCCACCGTGACGAGATCTCGACCCGACCGGGCAGCTACGCGATGTGCCGCTCCATGCGGCCCCGACTTCTCGCCGTGGCGTCCTGTGCGCCACTATGTTGTGGCACACCGCGTGCACATTTCTCGATCCCCTGACCGGCCGCCGACGCCGGGCCGCACACGAGACGCCACCAACGGAGACGACGATGACGATGACCCCCGACGCCCCCGCTGCCACCGGCGAAGCCCTCCTCGAGGAGCTGCGTGCCTGGCTCGAGGAGAACTGGGATCCGGAGATCACCGTCGCAGAGTGGTGGGAGCGCCTCGGCACCGCAGGCTGGTCGTCGCCGCTGCTGCCCGTCAACGCCTACGGCAAGGGCGTGAGCCGCGCCGACTCGGTCGCCGTGGCCCGTGAGATCGCCGCCTTCGGTGCCATGGGCGCCCCGGCCGGTCTCGGTCTGCTGCTCGCCGCTCCGACCATCGCCACCCACGGCACGCAGGAGCAGATCGACCTCTACGTGCGCGAGATCGTCACCGGCCAGAAGGCGTGGTGCCAGCTGTTCTCCGAGCCCGGCGCCGGTTCCGACCTCGCCGGCCTCACCGCCAAGGCCGAGCTCGACGGCGAGGAGTACATCGTCAACGGCCAGAAGGTCTGGACCTCGCTCGGCCAGACCGCCGACATGGGCATGCTGATCGCCCGCACCAACTTCGACGCCCCGAAGCATCAGGGCATCTCGTGGATGGCGTGCGACATGCACCAGGACGGCGTCGAGATCCGTCCGTTGGTCGAGATGACCGGCCACGCCATGTTCAACGAGGTGTTCCTCACCGACGCCCGCGTGCCGGCCAGTGCCGTGATCGGTGACGTCAACAACGGCTGGGCCGCCACCAACACCACGCTGCAGGCCGAACGTGCCGGACTCGGAGCGGGTGGCAGCGGCGGTGGTCGCACCGCCACGCCGGGCACCATCGCCGGCAACCTCGGCAAGCGTGCGGGTGACTTCGCTCCCAAGCCCGTCGGCGAGCGCCGGGTCAAGAAGCAGGCGGCCGGTGCCGCACCGAGCCGCACCATGCTCATCGACTTCGCCAAGAGCTCCGGCAAGATCGACGACCCGACCATCCGCCAGGACCTGATGCGCCTCCACACGCTCAACCAGATCGGCACGTTCAACGGTCAGCGGGCCAAGGCCGAGCGAGCCATGGGCCGCGACATCCCCGGCATGGCGAACATCTCGAAGCTCCTGATGAGCGACGTGGTTCGGCTGAACCGTGACCTCGGCCTGCGCATCCTCGGCGGCCACGGCATGCTCCACGCCTACAACGACGAGCAGAAGGCCGCCAACGACGAGGCGACGGGCAACCCGTTCCTGTCGATGGTGACCGGCCAGGCCCTCTACGCCCAGGCCCCGCCCATCTACGGTGGCACCGACCAGATCCAGAAGAACATCATCGGCGAACGTGCCCTCGGTCTCCCCAAGGAGCCGAACAAGGACAAGGTCACGCCGTTCTCCGAGCTGCCGAAAAACGCCTGAGGCGTTTCGACGACACAGCACGCGTAGGCGTTCTTCATCGACACGGCACGCCTGAGCGTCACACCATCACGACCTGACCGGAGGGGGACCCGGGCGATGTCGACCACCGAACCGCTGACCGAGCCGGAGCTGCGGGCCAAGTACCTGGCCGAGCGCGACAAGCGTCTGCGTGACGACGGCAACGAGCAGTACCTCCAGCCGACGGGCCAGTTCGCCTACCTGCTCGAGGACCCGTACGTCGAGATGGTCGAGCGCGAGCCCGTCCACGACGAGGTCACGGTGTGCTTCATCGGTGGCGGGTTCGCCGGGCTGTCCGCCGGTGCCCGCCTGAAGCAGGCCGGCATCACCGATGTCCGTCTGGTCGAGAAGGCCGGTGACGTCGGCGGCACCTGGTACTGGAACCGCTACCCCGGGGCCATGTGCGACACGGCGGCGATGATCTACATGCCGCTGCTCGAAGAGGTCGGCACGGTCCCGTCCGCCAAGTACGTGAAGGCGCCGGAGATCCTGGCCCACTGCAAGCGGGTCGCCGAGCACTTCGAGCTGTACGACAACTCGCTGTTCTCGACCGAGGTCACCGACGTCGAATGGGACGCCGACGCGTCGAACTGGATCGTGCGCACCAACCGCGGCGACGAGTTCCGGGCCAAGTACCTGGCCATGGGCACCGGCCCGCTGCACCGCCCGAAACTTCCTGGCATCCCCGGTATCGAGACGTTCGAGGGCCACAGCTTCCACACCAGCCGCTGGGACTACGACTACTGCGGCGGCGACCCCGCGGGTGCGCCGATGACGGGCCTCGTCGACAAGCGGGTCGCCATCATCGGCACCGGTGCCACGTCGGTGCAGGCCATCCCTCACT